>JABFSO010000179.1 GCA_013140555.1 Cyclobacteriaceae bacterium
TTAGTGCACTGGGTGTACAGTGGGTGTCTCGTGGATTAGAAACTTCAAAACAGTAGTATGGAAATAATTATTTTGTTAATCGCGATTTCGCTGACCATTGCACTTCTGTTTTTAGGTGCGTTTGTGTGGAATATGAAGTCTGGGCAATATGATGATACATACGGTCCATCGGTTCGCATGTTGTTTGAGGATAAAAAGGGACAACCTAAGAAAGAGTAGTAGAGCTTATCGCTTAATAAAGCGACCACTGTCTTGCAATGCACCCGTGGGGCTAAACAGTTGATAGACGTACACACCTATCGGTAAACTTATTAGGTCAATCGATTCTTCAATTTCTTGCAACTCCATTTCTGCGAGACGTTTTCCCATCATGTCCAGCACTAAAAATTTCTTTCCTCCGCCTGATGACAGAATGTTAAGGTCTTCGCTAGCCGTTACGGGATTCGGATAAAGAAGGAGTTTGTCTTTTTCTTCAACGAGTATGGATGCGATATCTGATTTTATTTTACTGCCATCGGCAAGCGTGATTTCTGCTTCGTATTCCAATAGTCCGGATTCAAAATTTAAATCAAGCAAAGTGTAATTAAGCGATGACGAACTGCTGATGGATTTCCAAGCCGAGCGAACACCATTGGTTGTGCGATAGATAGAAATAGATTGAATATTCAAAAGCGTGCTGATCGCTAGTTGCAATTGAATGGTAGATGCGGCTACACGTGTGGCGCTAAAATAGTTGATGTAACACAGAGTCCCCTGCAATGTATAATCAATGGATTCGCTTTTTAGCCCTGCAATGGAGCTGTTCCATGGCATTACGGCATATCGGGTTTTGCTGTTAGCTGAAAATGTATAAACGGTATCAGTCACCGTTGCAATTTTTTCAAGGTATTGATTGCCTAATGCAAATACATCGTAACCAGTTGCCTCGTTTATCTTATTCCACGTAAGTGCAATGTTGTTATTACAGATGAATGCAGTTTTTAATTTTGGTAATGGGGCAATCGTGAAAGTCTCACTCATATAATCTTGTCCATCAATCGCCATCTTAAGTTTTGCTTGCGCGAATGAGTCCGGAGTTTTCCAGTAGGTAAAACGATTCAAATCTAAATTGGATTGTATGAGTTGCCATGCTCCTTGATTTAGTTGAACATACAGATCGCCTTTTTTATTGGAGGTACTTTCCCAAACCAGAAGATTTTTCTTACCTCCTTCTACTAATTCATTTACCTGCGGATAATCCCAAGAAAAAACCTGTTGACTTTTGAACGCGTAGGCAATTGCTATAGGCTGCGATCCGCCACTTAAAATTTTTGCGCTGATGTGCAGTTGCAAAGTCCCTTCGCTTGGGTTGGAGATCGTGATGTACTCTACATTGTTTAAATGATCTTCTTTGCGTTTGGCGGGAGCAAGCAGTGAATCACCTTTTGGATAATGACTGAGTACCCACGGACGAATAATGGAACCATTATCGATCCACGTGTCGATATCATTGACAAGAGATGAAGTTGCATTAATGGTGGCAGCCACATCTGTCCATGCAACTGCTATTTTTAATTCTGCTGTAGATGGAGGAACGTTGATGGTAAATGTGGTTTCTGTGTTGGAAGAAATGGTTGGTGATGAATACTGAGCATTCTCAACAACTTGAAGCGCGTTAAAGGCATTTACACTTCCATATCCATACAGAAAATCGGGGCCCAGTGTACCTAAGTCATCGGCACTGGCAATAAGAATAGCTTTTACTAAAGCTGCCTCGGGTAATTCATTATTTAATTGTTTATATTTTTCATGTAGCAAAACGCTAATTCCGGATACAAGAGCTGCGGCATCCGAAGTGCCTCCTTGCCCGAAGGCAGTCAGCTCCGGTTTAATTCTTCCATCATAAGCTGGGCCACGTGAATTTAATTCGTTGAGGGCAAGCGTAGAATCAACTGCATTAATCACTAATACATTTTTGGCTTGTTTGAAATTGCCGGTGATGTTTGCAAAGTCGAGATTTTGATACGTGCCGCTTGCGGGTTTTGACTTGCCATTGTTTCCTGCTGAGAAAACATGAAGTAGTGAAGTGTTTTGCGAAACTTGTTGATCGTAGGCTACCGCTTCGCTGCCATAATAGTTTTCAATATCTACTCCGTAGCTATGATTTTGAATAGTAATACTATTCGAGGTGAATAGCGTTGTTGCATCCGGAAACAAATTAGAGAAGTCAGAGGATGTGAGAAGGGCGTTTGGTGCAACCCCTTTTGTTCGATACGATGAGTTGCCACCGCCTCCTATCAGAATGGCCATGTTCGTAGCGTGTTGAGCAACGGCAGACGGTGTAACGGAAGTAGTAAAACTGCGATTGATCAGATCGGGGTGATTCGAATCAAAACTCAATTCTTTAACAGAAATTTTGTAATTCGTTCCTTGTAAATCCGGTCGCTTCTGTTGCACTTTGGTAATTCGATTGAATGATGTGTTGCTGAATTCAAAATCCGCTTCGCTCTTGGGAGCGCTATGGCGATCGATAAAAGTAATGTTGGAGTCCTTTATTAACTCGTCCAGAGTTTCTACCCGAAGAAGTGTAATCTCAAAACTAGGATGAGGTTTATGTTCTTTCAGAATGGAAATCTTTCCTTCATACTGATTCCGAAAAAGTGCGGGAGAAGTAACGGAGATCGAGAGAATAGTTTTGCCAGCTTCCATCTGCGATTTTTTAGCCTTTAATGCAGGGGATAAATTCGATTGTGCAGATGTGGCTACAATCGCAATCCAAGTAAGTAAGATTGCAAACAACGTGAGGGATTTGAATTTCATCAGTGAAAGCAAATATCAGAAAAGAGATTTAGAAAACAGATTTGATTCAAGTACCTATTAGGAAGAAAGCTTGTTTTATTTCCTTTCAATTGGATTTGGGGCTGGTTTGAAGAATTCATCGTAAAAGGATACCCCATTTATGGGGGAGCCGCTTGACTTTGCGAGATTATTTCATTTGTTTCAATACATAATTACTAACCTAACCCCACATCTATGAAAAAACTTCTCTCATTCTCCCTCATCGTTTTATTTGCTTCTGGCGTGTTTGTTTCGTGCCAGTCCAATCAAGATGTTGATCCGTATGCTATCCCAAGTGAAGTTAGAGATCAGCTCATCGGCCTTGGCTTTGATGTTGTAAAGCACCCACCCATCAGTTTTGATGGAGGCTATTTAGTCGAAGGCGATATTTTTCTTTCTTCAGCAGATTTAGCAACTATGGAAAATGGCAAGCGTGTACCAGCTGTTGAACAGTATTCAACGAATCGTTTGGTAACTAGATTGCCAAGAACAATTACCGTTTACATGCCTACTACTTTTAGTGCAGCCAATTTCTCAGCAGTTGATGAAGCCATTCGCAGATTCAATGCTGAAAACCTTCAATTGAAGTTTCAGCGTGTAACCACCAGCTCTGCTAATATTGTGTTTAGCCGATTAACAAAATCGCAAGAGCGTCAGGGAATTTTAGGTTCAGCTGGATTCCCAACGTCAGCTGGAAATCCTTATGGAACAATTAAAATGAGTGGTATCCTTGAATCTACTTATGGATTAACTGTAAATGGAATTGCTACTATTATGGCACATGAAATGGGGCACTGTATTGGTTTCCGACATACGGATTATTACAATAGAGCAATTAGCTGCGGTGGTGCCGTTTCAAATGAAGGTGCCGGTACTGATGGAGCTAATTTAATTCCGGGCACACCATCTACTGCAACTCTAGCAGCACAATCATGGATGTTGGCATGTACGGACGGAAGCAATCGGAACTTTAACAATGATGATAAAACTGCTTTGAACTACTTGTATTAAAAGCAGTCGGTTTTAATGAAAAAATACCCCGCAACAGTACGGGGTATTTTTTTACTCTGGTTGAGAATTCGGTCTTATTTTCTTAACAAAAGCCTCCATCACTTTATTCACTTCTTGCAAGGTGGTAACATCTGTAATGGTGGTGGATTTTACTTTCGTTTTTACGTATGAGATTACAAGCTGTGTTTCCTCATTGATATCTGCTTCAATTATCTTCAATGTTTCTAATAATGATGCATGCCCTTTTTCTCCTAGAGAAGAAGCGGTGATTAATACGGTAGGTTTTCTGGAAAACTCCATAGAAGACACCGTCCAGTCGATGGCGTTTTTTAATGAGC
Source organism: Cyclobacteriaceae bacterium (assembly GCA_013140555.1). GTDB lineage: Bacteria > Bacteroidota > Bacteroidia > Cytophagales > Cyclobacteriaceae > ELB16-189. Next base: position 4,167 of record JABFSO010000179.1, read on the forward strand.
CGGGAACACCCATAGCGTATTCTGGTGTGCAAATTAAAATACCATCTGCCATCATTAATTGATGTCGGAAATCAACAACGGCTTCCGGAGGAAGATCATTATCCAAGTCCGGGTTGAAGTGCGGAATTTCTGAAAGACCTTCGAATAGTTTAATAGACAATTTGCTTTGATAGAGTTCACTGATCGCTTTAATCAGATTGAGATTAGTTGAAGCAACGCGTGTGCTTCCACAAATGGCCATGATCGTTGGTAGTTTCATTGTATTCAACTCGAAGTGTGTAAAGCTAACAGAAAGTCAGATAAAATTGGTTATTCATGCGCTAGGGCTTCACGGGTTGTTATCCGATTTGCTCTTTTGGCCGGATACCATGTTGCGATATAACTACCAATCAGAATAATCGCAATCCAAATGGCAACACCCGTTAGAGAAATGGATAGGGAAAGTGGCGTGCGAAAGGCCAAATGACCAATCTTGTTTCCCATGTAAGATGAAAGTGCCAGCGATAATACAAAACTAATGATGAGACTGAGCGATCCAATAAGCATACCTTCAAGTATTATCAATTTATTGATCGTGGCAGGCGTGGCACCAATGGCGCGCATCGTTCCTATTTCTCTGGTTCGCTCTAAAATATTCATACTCATAGTCGACATTAATCCGAGTGTTCCCACCAATGCCATCAATACCGCCATCGCTAAAAGTGTGTTTATCAGTATTTTCATATGACCCGCTATGGCGTTGTGCAAAAGCCAAACTGGAATAGTGGTATTTATAGCCACCTTTTCTTTTTCAAGCAACGATTCTACTTCTTTATTTTTTGCGTAAGCACTTTGTTTGGATCGATCAAAATAACCGATTCGCAGCATCTTGGATTTCTTGGGACGTTTTGTGACTTCACCAAAGGCATCGAACGAAACATATGCCAGTGCGGGCGAACCTACGTCTACCGTGAAACCAATTATTTTCCAGGCAATTGAGTTTCCATCGATGGTTAGTTTTACAGAGTCACCAATTTGCCAAGAGCCACGCGATGATTGGTTCAAGACAACTTCGCGTGCCATAGGAGATTGAAGCCATGTTCCTTCTACGACCGATGGATTTAAAACCGAAGTTCCGATGGGTACCGCCTGCATGCTAAAGCTACCGTGCCCCTTGTCGGGATACGTGCGGGTAATCTCAAACTTGGAATTTTTACTAAAGGAAGTAGAGGTGTAATTCCATGCTTCTACTGTGGCCACCCCATTCAGTTTTTTTAGTTTGGCAACAATCGAGTCGGCATCGATCGGCTCGTTTAAACGCACCTCGAGATCGTATAATCGCTGAACATAGATTAGCTTGAGATTTTCATTCCAGGCTTGCGCTACATTCATTGCAGTCATAAACATAGCTCCGCCTGCGGCTAACAACCCTAATGTCATGAGCAATCTTGCCTGTTGCCGAAAAACATTTCGGATGGAAAGCCGGGTGACTTCGCTAAGGAAAGATAGCTGAGAGAATTTGATTACCCATTGGTTTTTGTTCAGCGAATTTGGATTGACTCCGGTGTTATCAAGCGCTTTTTTTACGGAGATGCGACTGCCACGAACGATGGGTAAGCTCGTGATCAGAATGGGAATCAAAATACCGGCTACAACTTGCAGGAGCGGCACCCAATTTGGAATGAATGAATTTCTGATTTCTATGTTGAGCAACACTGCTAATTGATTATTAAAAGAAGATGCCGCTAATCGACTAAGTGGAACTGCCATCAGAAGTGCGATGGTGCTTACCATCACAATCATTAAAAAATATAAAGTAGCTATTTGAGTGGAGTTGGCTCCGATCGTTTTCATTACACCGATCTGCCGAATTTGTTTTACCATTATTGTGGAGATCGATGTAGCAACTAGTATAGAACCGAGAATCAGAATAAGAAAACTAAACACAATGAATATGCGCATCACTGTAGTCATTTGACCTTGGTGTGGATGTTTACCAGGTGGCGGCACTTGAATTTCATGCACTTCGTAGCCCTTTGATGACAGTACATTGGCTACCTTTTGTGCATATTCTTGAATATGTGTTTTAGAATCGTTGTGCTCGCTAACTAAAATACGTAGTTGATCGAACCCCTGGGTTACTCCCAACGAGTGAAGTGACGCAAGAGAGATATACCCATAGCCGGATTGTTCTTGCCATGCAGGAGCAAGACCAGCATCGTGCACAGTTCCAGTCAATTTTATTTTTTGTGGAATGCCGTTAGCGATTTTAATCAACAATTCATCGCCTTCTTTGGCCTGCATCATCCCATAGGCAGTTCGCTCAACTAACATGCTTCCTAATGCCGGATAGGGAACACCTGATATCCATTCATATTTATTGGTTCTTTTCTTTTCAAAATCATCAATTACAAATAAGAGAAGCGGATACCACTTTTCTCCTACTTTCATACGGGCAACTACCGAAGCATGTCGTTCCGCTTCAGCAATCCCTTGAATGCTTTTGATTGAGTCAACTAATTCTTGGCTAATGGCGCTATCCACTTCAATGGTTGCAGATGCAGGCACCGTGTTCATGTAATTGTCTTTCATTTCGCGTTGAATGACGCTGTAACTTCCCAAGATGGTGCCGATGCCGAATACGCCAAGAGCAATAGAGACAATGAGCATCCAACTTTTGGCAGGATCGGACAAAAGATCGCGGAGTACTTTATAAAAACGTGTTGGCATAAAAAAAATGGTAAGTGTGGATCAATTAAGAATAGCGCCATCGGCAAGGGCTACTACATTTTCAAAGTATGCGGAGAAATCTTTTTCATGCGTAACGATGATGACCGTTTTCCCTGACTTCGTTAGTGAAGCAAACAACTCGAAAATGGAAGTGGCAGTTTGCGAATCCAGATTGCCCGTGGGTTCATCGGCAATTAAGATCGGAGGATCGTTTGCTAAAGCGCGTGCTATGGCCGCGCGTTGCTGTTGACCACCCGATAATGTTGCCGGTAGTTTATCGGCTTGCTCGCGAATGTTCACTAACTCTAATAAGGAGAGCGCTCTCTCTCTGCGCACACTTTTTGGGTAACTGTTGCAGAAGTCCATTGGAAGCATCACGTTTTCTAGAATGGTAAGTGTGGGCAGCAATTGGAAGAATTGAAAGACAACGCCAATGTTTTTTCCACGCCAAGTGGCAAGGGAGCTTTCTGATAATTTCTCAACCTGCACCCCATTTACGACTACATGACCATTGGTTGGTTTGTCAATTCCGGCAATCATGTTGAGGAGTGTGGATTTGCCACTTCCGGATTTACCAGTGATGGCAACGAGTTGCCCGGAAGGAATGGTGAGATTGATTTCTTTGAGCGCCTGAAAAGATCCTGCCGGTAGCGCAAATGACTTACAGACTTTTGTCAGCTCGATCCGATTTTTTGTTTGAGGTGAATTCATCGTATTGTGTTTTTTGATGTAACAATACGATGATGAAAAGACCGTAGCGCCAATAGAAATCCTATTGGACGTCTTCGCTAGATTTATTTTTGCGGTATTCGGTTGGAGTGAGACCCGTAAAACGTTTGAAGATTAAATTGAAAGTAGACTTCGACTTGAAACCTGCCTCTAGCGCAATCCCAAGCAGGTTAAAATTTTTGGCAGCGGGATCTACCATCAAGCGTTTAACTTCCTCCACGCGATACTTATTAATAAAGTCGTAGAAGTTATCACCAATACCTTCGTTGATTAAAGCCGATAGCTGACTTCGGCTAATGTTTAAGTTTTTTGCCAGTTCGCTTAAGGTTAGTTCTGAATTCAAGAAAGGCTTATGCGTATTCATGTATTCCCGTAATTGATTGAGCAGTTGATGGTCAATAATAAAAGGATTCTTCTCAATGGAATTTTTAGGTTCTTCTTTTATTGAAAGATCCGAATTCAGAACCAGTTCACGCTGCACGATTCCTTTGTAACCAAGTGCAAATACACATATCGAAAACAAAAAGGCAGTAGATAAAGCGAGCCACGAGCCGCCCGGCAGATGAATGGTGGCGAAAAGACTGAATAGAAAAAAGAGATTTAAAACCAGAAATACCAGCATGAAAAACCGTACCCACGAAACATCAACATGATCCTGATTGGAAACTTCTTGTTGTAATTGTCTTCGAAAGATCGCCCATTTTTGGCGAATCAAAAATTGATACCATGAAAACTGCATCAGCAGGATAGTGCCGAAGGTAATATCAATTACGCGGTATTGCTGATCTAGCATGTGAAGATGCGTAAGATTCAAACCACTTGATTTAAGTGTAAGTGAGAGTAAGATGGTAATTAAAAAAGGAATAAAATGAGTAAGTAATTGGGTATTGATGGCAACTCGTTCACCCATCAGTTCTTTGGCATACAACCATAGCAAAGGCGCCAATAAAAAATACGTAGGATCGCCCAGTGTGAAAACTTGGGCTGAAAAGTGATTTAAGACCAATCCGGCAAAAAGAATGTGGCTGATGCTGAAAGACAATGAAAGAAGCAGGATGGACAAAAAGCGCGTGGCCCGACTTTTTCTTACAGATTGGTTATTGATAACAAAAACGACAAATACGCCCAGCACAATGCCAGCGTAGGTAATTACCACTATTAACTGTTGAATGAATGGAGCCAAGTCAATTGTTGATTCAAACAAAAGTACAGCTAATTAGTATTTGAAGTTACGATTCGGTCGTCCATTAGGATGCCAATGGACGCAATCAACCAGGTAATTGGGCTTACGACCGTATACACATATTGCCAGATTGCCCACAACGCTAGTAAGTGGCGCTGTTTTCAGTAATTTAGAATGGCGATTGAAGTTGTTTATCTGGGATTAATGCAATCTTGAAATGAAATAAGCAGCCCTAGATCTCTGATAGAATATGTACTTTTATAGAAATGATTAGGTCAGTACTGTTTGCCTTTTTTTTGGTGATTGGCATGTTTGCGAATGAATGCTTCGCCACCCACATTCGTGCCGGAGAAATTCGGGTTGAGCGCATCAGTTGTCTGACACTTCGTTATAAGATTACACTTATTGTTTACACCAATTCGGCAAGCCCGTCTCATCCGGGAGGTTGGATTGGAGGAGGAACACTTTCGTGGGGCGAAGGCTCTGTGGTGATCGGCCGAACAAACGCAACCGTAGTAGACGCTGCTCTTAAAATTAGCCGGGCGATCTATACGCGAGAAGTCACTTTTTCAAAAGAGGGCACCTATCGAATCAGTTATGAAGAGGCCCATCGTAACGTGTCGATTTTGAATATTCCTAATACCCGAAGTGATATTAACTTTTATGTGGAGGATCAGATTATTGTAAGTTCGGTCTTTTGTGATTCTTCTCCTTCATTTTTAGTACCACCCATCGATCAAGCATGTAGCGGCATGGCTTATTATCACAATCCCGGTGCTACTGATGAAGACGGTGATAGCCTATCTTATTCTTTGGCAATTCCTAAAGGAGATGGTGGTATTGATATCATTGGGTATGGCGATCCAAATACCAGTAAGTTTTATACAGGTTTGAATTATGCGCTTTCCAATATGGATAAAACGGGCCCACCTAGTTTCAAAATTGAATCAACTTCCGGCTTGGTTACTTGGGATGCCCCGGGTTTAATAGGAACCTACAACATCGCTTTGAAAGTGAGTCAATGGAAAAAGAATCCAGCCGATAGCTCATGGATGCCTTTTGGCTACTCCATTCGCGATATGCAGATTGAAGTGCAGGACTGTGCTAACCATCCGCCTGATCTTACTTCGAATCAGGATATTTGTTTGATTGCAGGTGAGAAAGTAAGCATTGATATCAAAGGGAAAGATCAAGATCATGATCAAGTGACGATGGAGATATTTTCCGACATCACTTCATTTAGTGAAGCACCAGCCATTGCAAAATATGTCGGACAACTACAATCGACATTACCCGACACTGCGCACATCGTGTTGACGTGGCAACCGAGTTGTCTGCGTGTCCGCGATCAGCCGTATTCAGTAGTTGTTAAAATTACAGATCATCCGGTAGGAGGTGTAAGCCTTACCCGGTTCCGTTCATTTAATATCCGTGTGATTGGACCCGCTCCGATTATTTCTCAAGTGAATGTCAATCCGGTAGTGAAGAAAGTAACGTTGCAATGGAATTCATATGCTTGTCAAAATGCGCAGGCTATTCAAGTGTGGCGAAGGGTTGCCCAACGGGCCTACACACCGGCACTTTGCGAAGTGGGAATGCCAAAGGCATTGCAATACACACTTCTGAAAGAGTTGCCTGGCGCGGCAGTTTCGTTTGAGGATACTGATCTGGCAATTGGTGCACAATATTGTTACCGCATTGTGGCGCGTTTTAAAGATGTAGCCAGTAAGATTTCGCAGGACATCTGCTTAATACCACAGCCGGCAAAGGCTCCGGTGATTACTCACGTTACCGTAAAAAATACAGATACACAGAATGGCGAGATTCGTGTTTCATGGCGATCGCCTTATGATATTGATGCGACCCAATATCCACCGCCTTATCAATACATGGTGCAGCGTGGCAATAGTTTGGAAGGTGGCGCGTGGACAGATGTTTCCTCATCCAATTTAGCCGACACTACTTTTTTAGACAAAGCATTTTCAACACTTGACACCGCTTATCACTATCGGATTATTTTGTATGTGCCAGCCATTACCACTCTGCCAGTCGATACATCTTCGGTAGCCTCATCGGTGCGATTAAAAGGAAAGTCTGGGACACAAGACATTCAACTTACATGGGAAGCAAAAGTGCCGTGGTCTCTTTTCCTTTCTTCCTATAAGTATCATTATATCTATCGAAAGGAGCAGGGAACTACTAACTTTTTGTTGATTGATAGTGTCGCTGTGAGCGAGGATGACCTGAAATATGTGGATGAAGGTAAATATAAAAATCAACCACTCGATGCACACAAAAACTATTTATACTATGTGAAGACGATGGGGGGATATGGTAATCCGAAAATAGCGGAGCCATTGATTAATGATTCTCAGATCGTGACACTTCACCTAATTGATGAAACTCCGCCTTGCCCTCCGGTTGTTCGGGTGATCGATCCGGGATGCGGTAAACTGCCATGCGCCAATTTGTATAGCAGCACCATCAAATGGTTTAATCCTAAAACAGTCGGTTGTCAGGATGATGTGGTTTCGTATGAGGTATATGTTGCCGATGAACTCACTGGCACATTCACACTTTTAGGCAGCCCGCAAGATAGTGTTGTAGTACATGCAGGGTTGAATGATTTAGCAAAGTGCTATCGCGTGATTGCCGTAGATTGGGTAGGCAATAGGAGTCTGATAAGTAACGTGGTTTGTGGTGAGAATTGTCCTGCATTTGCGATGCCGAATGTGTTTACACCAGATGCAAGCACTGGGTATAATGATACATTTAGGGCTTTCGGTTCTTTGGGAAATATCACAGATGAGGAATGCTCTCGTTTTGTGGATTATATGTCGTTGAAAGTAATTAACAGATGGGGGCAAGAAGTATTTTCATCAGCTTCAACTGATATGAACGAAGTGTTTTGGGATGGCAAGGATAAGAATGGAAATGAGATGGCGACAGGAGTTTATTACTTTGTTGCGGAAGCGTTGTTGAAATACACTTCTGAGAAAAAAGAAAATCGACAAATCAAAGGTTGGGTGCAATTAGTGAGGTAAAAGAGTGCGGCAATTGTCAAAGATAAAAGATAGATAAAAAAAAGACCAGCCTCGAGTACGAGACTGGTCTTTTTGTGTGGCAATGAATCTAGAAGGCAAATCCAAAGCATAGACCTGCACGTAACCCAAAGCCATCAAAAGCATTTGTATTAAATGTTCCTGTGCCGGATGTAACTTTAACATCCCCGCTAGCATAGCTTGGACCAATAAAAATGTCGAGTGCTATTTTTTCTTTGAACAGCCACTGTTTACCTAAAATTACGCCACCACCAAAAGTAGACTGTGTAGCTTTGCCATTTGAGATTGATTCCGTTAAGGAAAAATCTTGGTAGCGGAGAAAAGGAGCAATGTAAACACCTTGTAGAGCTTCATCCGTCAAATAAAAACGATATTCTGGTGTAATGCCAAAACCGCTGAAAGTTGTTTCGTTAGCTGAATAACCTGTGTAGAAGAAGCCAAGTTGCACACTGCTCGATTCATTCAATTTTCGCTCATACTGCACGTTGAATGTTTTTACGATTGGACTAAGAATGTTGATTTTTATAACATTTTCTTTTTGAGCAAACACAATATTAAGTGTCAAAATGCTCATTGCTAAAAGTATTAATTTTTTCATATATGTGATTTTAATAATGCAAGATAAATTAAAGTAGCTCCTCTTCAAAGGATAATGATAGTAGTTATCACTATCAATTATTCAAACACCAGCTCTCGGATTTCTTTCAAAACTAAATAGCTTTTAGCTTGAGGCGAATAACACTCTATTTCTTCGAATGATACAGTTACCTTCTTGCCTTCCAACTTTCCACTTTTTTCTAATAGCTCTTCTGATCCTTTAAAGTACCTTAACCAAATAAGTTTTACTTCCCGTCCATTCGAATCTTTAATTAATAAATAGGTGAATTCTCCTTCAATCATTTTTTTAATGGTACCCTCAACTTTTTTTGTGGGTTCGGTAGGTTTTCTTTCATCATCAAGTAAGTAAACAAAAACTTTTGGGCAAACAGTTGCCATTTTAGCGCCAACTTTTTCGCCTAGTTTTCTACCGGCTTCCGCATCAGAAACATCAATGTCGTACTTCTGATTGCCAGCAATTTCAATCATACAGAGACCTAATTTCGTTTCAATCTCGTCTTTTGTGAGTTTGGATAAATCATTTTTGTTAATACAGTCGCACGTTTCTTGAGCCATTTTATCAAAGACATCTTGCGCGGATGAAAAAAGGAAAGAAAAAATGAATGCAACGCTGATGATAAATTTCATAAATAGATTTTTATTGATTTTGATTTTGGGTTTTTACTCGTTCTCTAAAAAAGGATATCGATAATCAGTTGGTGTTACAAATGTTTCTTTGATGGTACGCATGGATACCCAGCGAAGCAAGTTTACTTTGGCTCCGGCCTTGTCATTCGTGCCGCTGCCTCTCGCACCTCCAAATGGCTGCTGACCAACAACAGCTCCTGTTGGTTTGTCGTTGATATAAAAATTACCGGCTGAGTTGCTTAGTTTTTTGGTGGCCATTTCTACTGCATAGCGATCGCGTGCTAAAATAGAACCTGTTAATGCATACGGAGAAGTCTGATCAACTAATTCTAAAGTCTGCTCGAAGTTCTCTTCATGGTACACATAAATCGTCACAACGGGTCCAAAGATTTCTTCGCACATAGTGATGGAACTAGCATCTTTGGTGAGCACTACTGTTGGCTCGATGAAGTATCCTTTGCTCTTATCGTACTTGCCGCCCGCGATGATTTCGTTCATCGGATTTTGGCGCGCTTTTTCGATATAGCCGGTGATGGACTTAAACGCTTTCTCGTCAATTACTGCATTGATGAAGTTCCCGAAATCTTCGGTATGTCCCATCTTCATACTGCCGAGGTCGGCTAATAAATATTTTTTCACATCTTCCCATAAGTTAGAAGGAATGTAACAACGTGAGGCAGCCGAACATTTTTGTCCTTGATATTCGAAGGCGCCACGAGCGATGGCGGTGGCTACCTGTTTTGCATCGGCACTTTTGTGTACCATGATAAAATCTTTGCCACCTGTCTCTCCTACGATGCGCGGATAGGATTTGTATTGGTGAATATTTTGACCTATGGTTTTCCAGATATTTTGAAAAACTCCTGTGCTGCCGGTGAAGTGGATGCCGCCAAAATCGCGGTGACTGAAAATCACATCGCCTGCATCGGGGCCGGTAACATAAATTAAGTTGATGACGCCATCCGGCAATCCAGCTTCTTTCAATACTTGCATGATTACGTTGGCGGCATAGATCTGCGTGTTGGCGGGTTTCCATACTACGGTGTTGCCCATCAATGCCGCGCTGGTTGGCAAGTTGCCTGCAATGGCGGTGAAGTTGAAAGGTGTGAGTGCAAATACAAATCCTTCCAGCGGACGATATTCAATTCGATTCCAAACGCCCGGTGATGACTCCGGTTGATCGCGGTAGATTTCGCCCATGAAGTGTACATTGAAGCGCAAGAAATCGATTAGCTCACAGGCAGCATCGATCTCTGCCTGAAATGCATTTTTTGATTGCCCCAACATGGTGGCAGCATTGATTTTGTAGCGATACGGTCCTGCCAACAAATCGGCAGCTTTTAAAAATATGCTTGCGCGATTTTCCCAACTCAATCCAGCCCATAATTCTTTGGCTGCCATGGCTGCGTTAATGGCTTGTGTTACATGTTGCTTGTCGCCTTCGTGGAAATAGCCGAGTAGATGTTGATGATCGTGTGGAGGATTAAGAGGCTTCTTATTTCCGCTACGCACTTCTTCAGCACCAATGTACATGGGAATGTCCTGCACTTGAGCGCGGGCTTCTTCCAGCGCTTTTTTTAAAGCTGCACGTTCTTTGCTTCCGGGAGCATACGATAATACAGGTTCGTTTTTAGGAGCGGGAATATTGAAAAATCCGGTTGACATATTTTTGAGTTTAGATATGAGACATACAATTTGGGATGTGCGATTTATGCGATGCAAATTAACAATATGAATGCGATAATAATAGTCGTTTGAGCGCGGCTAGAACTATAAATAATCCTCTTAGTTTTTTTGTGGAAGTAGAATGGCCGAATTTATAAATAATCCTCCTAGGTCTTATTGCGGAAGAAGAAAGACCTAGGAGGATTTGAAGTTTAGTTTTTTTTGAGGAATTAGAATGGCCGAATTTATAAATAATCCTCCTAAGTCTTATTGGGGAAGAAGAAAGACCTAGGAGGATTTGAAGTTTAGTTTTTTGTGGAAGTAGAATGGCCGAATTTATAAATAATCCTCCTAGGTCTTATTGCGGAAGAAGAAAGACCTAGGAGGATTTAAAGTTTAGGTTTTTTTTCCGGAATTAGAATGGTCGAATTTATAAATAATCCTCCTAGGTCTTATTGGGGAAGAAGAAAGACCTAGGAGGATTTAAAGTTTAGGTTTTTTTTCCGGAATTAGAATGGTCGAATTTATAAATAATCCTCCTAGGTCTTATTGGGGAAGAAGAAAGACCTAGGAGGATTTGACGGCTGACCTTGGAGTATTGGTTGTAACTATAATAGTTGTTTCAACTCGGCCAGGCTATGAATTTCGTGGGTGAGTTGGGTTTGGTGTGTTATTTTTTCGGGGTTGAAATAGATGGTGTCGATTTGTGCGTTTTTTGCTCCACCCATATCGGTGAGTAGGTTATCGCCAATCATGGCTACTTCATGGGGTTGAAGGTTGTTTTCCCGGAGGGCAAACTCAAAAATTTCTTTGGCAGGTTTTTTATGGCCTGCTTTTTCAGATGTTACAATGCTTTGAAAAAAATGTTGAATGCCTCCACTGTTTAGTTTGGTGTCTTGGATTTCGCTGAAGCCGTTGGTGATGATGTGCATGGGATAATTTGGGTGAAGATATTCTAGTACTTCTTTGGCATGTGGCAACAGGTTTTTCTTTTTAGGTGATTGATTAACATAGTCGGCTGAGAACTGCAGCGACAGATCGTATTCATCGACATCAAATTCTTGAAACACGCGATGGAAGCGCTGCAGGCGAATGACGTCTTGTTTGATTTGGCCGGTATCGTAAAGATGCCACAGGCCGGTGTTTATTTTTTTGAAGGCAACGAGAAACTCGGTTACATCAATTCCATGGTTTTCCAGTCGGTAATGTTGGTGTAGCTCGGTGAGTGCTTCGCGCGAGTTGGTTTCAAAATCCCACAGGGTGTGATCGAGATCGAAGAAGAGGGCGGTGTATTTTTTCATTTATGTGAGATGTGAGATTGGAGATGTGAGATTTGAGAAAAGTGATGCGCTATGTGCGGGCATCGGCCATGGGATAGAAGTGGAAATGCCACCGGTGGTGTGCTTGGTTGTATTGCTCCGAATGTTGATAGGTGGCATTGGAACGGATAGCCCGGTGCCCTGTGGAGGCGCCTGGCTCGCCAGCGCCACCATAGGGCAGGCCGCAAAAATTAATGAAGTATCTCAAGGGAAAATGGGGGCTAGAAGTTGAGGGGTTTTATTTTCAATTTGTTTAATGATAGCTCGCGGTTGCTATACATTGTTTTGAAGACGGTTTGGTCTTGCTGCATGACGGGGTCGCGGCTGACGAATTGAAGTATTTGTTTGATGATGTCGAACACTTCGTCTTTGATTTGGTAAAATGCCCACTGGTTGATTTTGCGGGAGGTGAGGATGCCGGAATTTTTGAGGTAGAGCAGGTGGCGCGAGGTTTTGGTTTGGGTGAATTCGAGGATGCGCTCGAGATCGGTGATGCACATTTCGCCATTGGTTAAAATCAGGTTGAGGATGCGCAGGCGTGAGGTGTCTGAACTGGCCAGAAATATTTGGGCACCTAATTCGATATTAAAGTGTTTGAGGCGCATGCAGAACTATTTTATAAATGGCTACATCATGTATTAGAAGCATTCTTTTCGACCCGTTTTGAGGCTTTTTTGGTGATTTTGCTTGCTAAAACTTGTTGCGAAGATAAGGCTAACATTCGATATGAATCTTTACCTTTGTCAGGATATTATGAAGGGATTTTTTAAAGTTTTGATACTTCTGGTGGCCATTGGTTCGACCAGTTCGCTGATGGCGCAAAGCCAGAGGCGTGTAATTCAGCTCTCGGGCTTTGTGACGGATACCGCCACGATGGTGCTGCCGGGTGTGCACGTATATGTGCCGAAGGCAGGACGCGGTACGCCTACCTCGAACGCTGGTTTTTTTACAATGCCTGTATTAGTGGGAGATAGCGTAGTGTTTAGTGCCGTTGGATATAAAAGAGCTAGCTACAAAGTGCCTGATTTACCAAAGGAATCGTGGACTATTTTTGTGGAGTTGGCTCCGGATGTTACTGTTTTAGGTGATGCCATTGTGATGGGTATTCCTACGGAAGAGCTTTTCAAAGAGGCCGTACTCGCGATGAATATTCCGCTGGACAATAACGTAGATACCAAGGCCATGAATGCTGAAATGCTGGCATTGATGGCGCGCACTACGCCTATGGATGGTGCGGGCAATTATCGTTATTATATCGACCAGTGGTCGAACTCAGCCGGAGACAAATTCAGGCCGGCTTATAATCCTTTTTTGAATCCGCTGAATTGGGCGCGGTTTATCAGGGATTTGAAGAAAAAGAAGAAATAGACTTTCCATTGAATTTTATTATTATTGCGACTCTTTTTGCGGGCGATGCTTGTGAGAAGAAGTATCGAGGTGTAGCGCAGCCCGGTTAGCGCATCACGTTAGGGACGTGGAGGCCGGAGGTTCGAATCCTCTCACCTCGACAAACCAACTTGAGTTTTGTAACTTGAGTTGGTTTTGTTTTTTTAAGGGCGATGTAATTTCGAGTATACATTTTGCAAAGTCTCACAACAAACGCAGGCTGTTCGAGCCTTTCGGGTAATTTTGTTTCACGCAAAGGCGCAAGGATGCCACCCTGTTAAATCCTTTGAGATTCTTTGTGGATTCTTTGTGAGACTCTGTGAAAATTGAATTTTATAGTTCAATCAGAGACTTTTATTTAAAGGCCAGTACTTCTTCTAAGCTGTAAAATACTTTTAGGCCTCGCTCTAAAGCAATTCTCACATCTTGATCTGCTCCGGTCGATGCGCCTGGTAATCGCAACACGGCATCGCACTTCGTAAGTAATCGGTCAGCTACCGGGTAGGCAATTTCATTATAAGGAGCATCGCCAGGCTTTTTGGATCCGGCTTCGCGCATCAGCGGCATCGCCACCCATTCACCAATCATAGGGATATGTCCGGCACGGAATAAAGGAAGCGAAACACTTTCCAAATAGCGGAGGTTTCGTTCCATCAATAGCGGGTCATCATTCGTTCCGCTTCGGTAAGGGCCGGCAATTAGTATCAGCATAACATGTTCTTTCCTGCAAAGAAAGACAATGGAATAAGCCGCACACTTAATGTATCTTAAGAAATTACGAATTTGGCTTCTTGCGTAGACTGCTGAGAAACTCAGGGGTGATGCCCAAGTATGACGCGATTTGCTTTTGGGTGATGCGCTCGGCAAACTGCGGATACTTTTTCAGAAACTGTCGGTAGCGCTCTTCGGCTGGCATTGATAAATTTTGGATGATTCGCGACTGCTCGCGCACGTACGCATTTTGCATGAGTATCCGAAAGAACCGCTCGAACGTGGGCATTTTCAAAAAAAGTAATTCGAGATTCTCCTTGCTCAACGAATAAACTACCGCATCCTCCAGCGCATCGATAGTAAGTTGAGCAGGATTGCCGGTGCTGAAGCTAAATATGTCTGTAATCCACCAGTCGTTTACTGCAAACATGACGATGTTTTGATCGCCTTCCAAATCGGTGAAATAAGACCGCAGCACTCCTTGCGAAACGAAATGAATATCTGTTGCCACTTTGCCTGCTTCGAGCAACACTTCCTTTTTTGCCACTTTTTGTTGCACTAGCAATGATTCAATCAACTTTTTTTCGGATGCACTTACCGAAATGTGTTTTTGAATGTTATCCAGAATCTGAGCAGCAGGTTGCAATTGGATTTGATTTTATGAGAACACGTGTTAATCGGTGCTGAGTTGTTAATTTTACAGTCCGGTGATTGTATGCGAAGTAAGCAAATATTTTTTATTCTCTTGTTGTCCTGCTGCTGCCACTGGCTAGCTGCGCAAGATAGTTGGGTGCGACAAGCGCAATCGAAGATGCAAGATGGCAAGTGGTCGGCTGCGAAAGAACTTTTAACCCGTGCCATCCAAAAAGACAGCACGCATGTGGAGACGAAGCTTACTCTGTCGCAATGGTTTTTTGCTACGGCAAATCCTTCGGCTCAGATTGATTCAGCTTACCGATCCATCCGATTGGCTCAATCTGCCTTCAGTCGCTCAACCCCTAAGCAACGCGAGCGATTGGCAAAAGACAAAATTGATTATGCTCTATTGCTAAAGTTGAGGACAAAGGTCGATAGCGCAGCTTTTGAACGCGCCAAAAAGATCAATACAGAAGAGTCGTATCAGTTTTTTATATCGAACTATTCACAGGCATCGCAAAAAATGGACGCCATTGAATTGCGCGATGAAGTGAGTTATCTGGATGCCTTGAAGAAAAATACGTGGCAAGCTTTCGCGGATTATTTTCAACGCTACCCATCTTCATCAAGAGCGGAGGAAGCGCAAAAGAAATATCACACGTTGTTGTTTCAAGAGAAAACGCGCGATCGCAAACTGGAGAGCTATCAATCTTTTGCACGCGAGTTTCCATCAAGCCCTTATCTCAAAGAAGCCAATCGTCAAATTTTTGAAATCAGCACAGCCGATGGATCGATCGAATCTTTCAATAATTATTTTCAACAAGGAGGTGATTCTGAAAACAAGAAGATGGCTCGAAATATTGCACTGCATCTGTTGATATCGCAAGAGCAACCAATCCCTCGGTGGTTTCTGAATGATTCAGTACAACAGGTGTTGGATGCCAATCGTGGATTTTGGATTCCATTTCTTCAAAACAATCGGTATGGATTTTTAGATTCGTTGGGTAAAGAAATAGTAGCTCCACAGTTTACTTTTATTGATGAAGATGTTCGTTGCACTAGCATTCATGAAGATGTTTTCGTCACGAGTGCTGGGTTGCTGAATCGAACCGGGCGATTGATCAGTTCTTTTCATCCTTTCACAAAAGATATCGGCAGTGGATTTTGGTTGGTGGGCGATTCGTTGTGTCGAAAGGTAATTCACAAATCCGGTCAGGTAATGATTGCAGACTGTTTACAAGAAGCTCGAGTAACAGGATCTTTTCTCACCATAAAAGCTAAAGGCGCATGGGCTATCTATACACTTACGGGCAGGCAATTGGTGCCTCCAAGTTTTGACTCAGTTGAATACATGGAGGGCGTGTATGAACTGACCCGATTGGAGAAAAAAACGTTAGTCACCGTTACCGAATTGGCTTCCATAGCTAATGGCCAACCGCTGAAACAAGAGCGAGTCTTTGATGAGGTCAAGATGTTGTCAAAAGATCGTTTACTCGTGCGCATGGGCGCGTTGGAAGGAATTTTAGATAGCGAACTCCAATTTGTGGTGCCACTCGCTCGTCAAAGTATGACACTTGCTAATTACGGTGTAGTTCGGAAAGTCAATGAAAAATACAGTATCTCTGGAGTGGCATCCAATCTGGACAATCAATTGTGGGATAAGATCACGCAGTATCAAAAATGGTTGGTGTTGCAGGCACCTGGGCAACTGAAAGTTTATGATTTGAATACCAAATCCATTCGGTCTACCTCTGCCGATAGTATTTGGTTCAAAGGTGGGTTATTGTTTTTGCGTGAGCGCGATTCGGTTCGTGTGTTTAGTAGCGCAAGTCAGTCGTTGGCACTGCCGCTGGATCATCGCATTCATTTTATTCCTTCAAAGGATTCGGTGTCGTACTTTTTTACGGAAGGTAAAGGAAAGAAAACGGTGTACGACCTCGCGCACGGAAAGAAATTATTTGTACTTGATTTCTCGAAAATTGAATCGGTGGGAAAGAATTTATTTTTAATCAATCGTAAAACCAAAACAGGATTGGCTAATCTGGAAGGGAAGGTAATTCTGCCGGTGGAATATGATGCAGTGGTG
>JABFSO010000430.1 GCA_013140555.1 Cyclobacteriaceae bacterium
TAATGGAAACCAACCAATACCATAATCGGTATCGCCTTTATTAAACTTTACCAATGAAAAATTGAGAACATTGGCCAGCGGAAATAAAAAATCAAAGAAGAGATAGAACTTCTCCACTTTGATATTGAATAACCGCGCTGCAAAGAAGTGCCCGCCTTCATGCACCACGATTAGTATTGAAAGACTCAGTAAGAGCTGAGCCGTCATGATTATTCCCTCCATAATTTAATTCGTTGATTCGTTAATTTGTTAATTCGATGATTCGTTGCGTTGTCAATACCTGCTAACCGATTCGCTCTTTTGCTTTGATTCGGGTTTCTTTATCTGTTGCTATGTAATCTTCTAATGTTGGTTTCGCAATGAAGGGAATGGTATTCAAACAATGTTCTACCACATCCGACATTTGCAAGAAACCCACTTTGTCTTTTAAAAATTCCGCTACCGCCATTTCGTTGGCGGCATTCAACACGCACGGCATGTTGCCACCCCGCTCCATCGCGCTAAAAGCGAGTGCAAGGTTACGAAAAGTTTCTGTATCGGGTGGCTCAAAAGTTAAAGATGGGTAGGCCGCAAAGTTAAATCGCGGGAAGTTGGCCGACAGCCGCTGCGGGTAGCCTAGCGCAAACTGAATGGGCAACCGCATATCGGGCAAACCCAATTGCGCCTTGATCGAGCTATCCTGAAACTGCACGAGCGAATGCACGATGCTCTGCGGGTGTACAATCACCTCAATCTGAGAGGGCTTGAGCGCAAAAAGCCACTTCGCTTCAATCACTTCCAATCCCTTGTTCATCAGGCTAGCCGAATCAATCGTCACTTTCGCACCCATCGTCCAATTGGGGTGCTTGAGCGCTTGTGCCTTCGTTACTTGTAAGAGTTCATCGCGTTTCTTTCCCCGAAAGGGACCACCCGATGCTGTTAATATGATTTTCTCGATGGGATTATCGAATTCGCCCACCAGACATTGGAAAATGGCCGAGTGCTCCGAATCTACCGGATAAATATTCACGCCTTTGGAGCGGGCTAATTGCGTGACCAACTCACCCGCCACCACCAACGTTTCTTTGTTAGCCAATGCAATGTTTTTGCCCGCTTCAATCGCTTTGAGTGTAGGGTTCAATCCGGCATAACCAACCAAGGCCGTCAGCACCAGATCGATGCTGTCCATCTGCACAATCGAAGACAATGATTTTTCGCCTGCAAATACTTTGATATTCAGAGGCACCAAAGCTTCCTTCACTACAGGGTACAAATCTTCATTGCCAATCACCACTGCGTTGGGTTGAAATGCTTTCGCTTGCGCGATCAATAGCTCCGCGTTGGATTGGGCTGTCAGCACTTCTACTTCAAACTGATCGGGATGAGCGGCTATCACTTCCAGTGCTTGCGTGCCAATGGAACCGGTAGAACCTAAAATTGCAATCGACTTTTTTTCTTTACTCATAAAATATTAGCCACGAAGGCACAAAGGCACAAAGGAATTTAGAATAGACAAACAAGCTGATGGCATCGATGCTGGGTTTGAAGAATGTGAAAAGTGCTGGTGCATCAATGCGTTGTGTTTTTGAAATACGTTGTGTAATGCGGATCGACCCATCTCTCATTAAAGAGATAAACCACCGATTTTGTTACAAGGTAAAACAATAAAAAATTGTTTTTAGGATGATACGGCTTTAGTCGCCACGCCTGCCAGCAGCTGCGCCACGCTTTGGCCAGCGAATGCCAATACAAATGATAAAAGGCCGCATGGCGGTAGTGCACCGATGCATCGCGAAGATACGGCTCAGCAATTTTATTTAGATACGCGTCCACCTCCTCCACACGGTTCTGCTCCAGACTATCGTTGCCGATGCGCCTGCGCTGATCACTCAAAAAAGCAATGAGCTTGTACAAGTGTAAAAAGCGAATCGATACATTCTTACGCGAATTAGACGTGCTCACAATGCGATACGCATACAATGCCTCAGGCACGTTTGCCGCGTGATAGCGATCGACAATTCGCGAAGCTAAATCGGCATCGGCAATATGGTCTTTAAAATAATCGCGGTAAAGCGGTGTGAATGCATTGAGTAATTCGCTTCGCATGATCGTGGTGGGTCCATGCACCTGCGCGTGTTGCGGCATTTGTTCATAAATCAACTCATGGCGTTGTGGCAACAACACATTTCGAAAAATTTTTCCTGCTGTATTCATCGCCACATAGGCTGTGCCGCATAGCATGATCGATTCATCCTTCAGCAACACCTCCATTTGTTTTTGCAAACGCTGCGGGTGCGATGCATCATCCGCATCGGTAATTGAAAAAAAGGGTGTCGTTACTTGCGTTACCACTTCGTTCACCACTGCTACCCGTCCGCGATTGTGATCAAACCAAAAAAACCGAATGCGCGCATCGGTATATAATTGCATAATAGCACGCGATGCATCGGTCGACCCATCATCAATCAACCACAACTCAAAATCGGTATATGTTTGTTGCAATAGGCTGTCAACGGCCTCGCTCAAAAAAGGCGCTGCATTGTAAACGGGCATGAGGAGAGTCAACTGAGCCATGCGCAAACTACTTCGCAAATGCAGCTAGTGATTCTGCAATCTTCCGATCGTTCGAAAGCCGCGGCACTTTGTTTTGTCCGCCCAGCTTTCCTTGCGATTTCATGTAATCAATAAACCCATTCTTCTGCAAGGCCGTAATCTTCAGCGTAGAAAGAATATTTCCAGTAATCAAATCATCATAATACACATTCAGCTTGCGCAACTGGGTATCCAGTTCCAACCGAAACGCCTCCATATCCGCAGGCGCATTGGCAAACTCAATCAACCACTCATGGTGCGGCATCCCTTCCTTCGGTGCCACATTGGGCGCCACCGTAAATTCCACCAGCTCTACCTCCTTCATCTTCTCCATCGTAAACTTCATCGCCTTCTCCACCTCTTCGCCAATTACGTGCTCTCCAAAAGCAGAAATAAAATGTTTGATGCGCCCGCTCACTACAATCCGATACGGATCTTTCGAAACAAACTTTATCGTGTCGCCAATCGAGTAGCCCCACAAGCCTGCATTGTTGTTAATAATCACCGCATAATTTTTTCCCAACTCCACCTCTTCTATCGAGAGCCGTGTGGGCTTCTCATTAAAATATTCATCGGCCGGAATAAACTCAAAGAAGATCCCGCTATTCAGCAACAGCAATAATCCCTCGGCACGCTGCGAATCCTGATACGCAATAAATCCCTCCGATGCCGGATACGTCTCGATGGAATCCACGCGCTTGCCAATGGTTTCAAACAATTTCGCGCGATACGGCTCAAAGTTCACACCTCCATACACAAACAAGGAAAAATTCGGAAACACATCCTTCGCTTTCTTGCCCGTGCGCGCAATGATGCGATCAAAATACATCTGCGCCCATGGCGGTATGCCCGATATCAGCGACATATCCGCCAAAATTGTTTCTTCAATAATCTTATCCAGTTTCTCCTCCCAGTCTTCGATGCAGTTGGTAGCGTAGCTGGGCTTTTGGTTCGAGCGCAAATACTGCGGCACATGGTGATTCACAATGCCCGACAGCCTGCCCGTTTTAATGCCCGCCTTCTCGTCCAACTCAGGGCTACCCGATAAAAAAATCAAACCGCCATCCAGAAAAGCACCGTTGCCCGTTTCGTGCACATAGCTCAGCAGCGCATTGCGTGCACTGTTGATGTGGTTGGGCACCGACTCTTTCGTAATAGGAATATATTTAGTGCCCGAGGTCGTTCCCGATGTTTTCGCGAAGTATGCAGGTTTACCCTTCCACAAAATGTCCGACTCCCCGTGCAGCACTTTTTCCACGTACGGCTTCAGCTCTTCATAGTCGCGAATGGGCACCTGTTTTTTAAAGTCTTCGTAACTGCGGATGTCCGCAAAGCCATGATCTTTGCCAAACAACGTGGCGCGCCCGCCTTGCAGCAACTCTTGAAAAACCCGGCTTTGATAAAGCCCCGGCTTACCCGACCACTCTTTGGTTTGGCCGGCAATGTAAGCGGCAAAAGGCTTGGCTAAAACAGAACGTATTCCCATAGCGTGCAAAGGTAAGAAATCAAGTTTGGTTGTAAAGTTGTGTTATTAGGGGTCATAGCCAAGCGAGGCGCAAGGCTACCAGGCTTTCCGTTGCAAGCGTGCCGCGGGCTATCGAAATAACAGTTACGTCAATTGACAAAAGTATGGCTTCATTACAAGCATAAGTAGGCACCCTTTCCACTTCAATTCTTTGCCCGCTGGCGCCAGCATATCGCCTCCGCCACCATCGCAGCCCATGTTAAGGCACCCGAAAATCGAAGCCAAAACATGCGTCTACCGCTAGTTGTAAAAACAACCGTTTTTACCTCTACGTTCTCCTGCTACAAGGTAAAAACAAGCAACAAAACGCCTCGCAAAATTGAAACATACCGGAAACAACCCTCATTTGACCAAACACATTTGAAATATTCCGGAAACGGCCAACATTTGCACTTTCCAATTTGCAAAAGCCTGGCAACGCCTAACAATTGTCTCCTTCAAACAAAAAGAGCCCGGCAACAGCCGTAAGCGACCTCCTCACTTTTCAAATAAGCCAGCAACAGCCTGCAATGCCTATTTCAAAAACATAAACATCCCGGCAATCGCCATCGCTACCTCCCCGCAAACTTGCGGCATGGTAAAAACGGGTGTAGCCAACGCTAATAAATTTTGCATTCTTTGCGATTCTTCACGCCTTTGCGATTAAAATTAATTCCACAGAGATATACCGAGGATCACAGAGTTACACAAAGTCGCCTTAAATAAAATCTTCAACGAAACTCAATAAATTGCAGCGCCATCAACAACTTTTCAAAAAAAGAAACCCAAAGTGAGTCGTACTGAAATCAAGCAAAGAAAGAAACTAGTAGTTCCATTTCTTATAATAGTTGCCCTCACAATTATTGGAACGGGGCTCGGATTATTCATAAG
>JABFSO010000241.1 GCA_013140555.1 Cyclobacteriaceae bacterium
CTACGATGAGCTGAAGAAAAAGCAAGAAGAGGCCCTCGCTCAACCGCCAGCTCCTGGTGCTCCTCCAGCTCCGGGCAAACCACCGGCACCAAAACCTGTAGGCAAACCTCCCGTACCAAAACCTGCCAAAAAGCTGAAGGCAGAAAAGCTTTGGAATAGAATGCTGGCGGGCTTAGCTGATTTTTTCGACCCCGCCCCCTAATCATTGCAAAACGGTTAGCGGGGCTGAAAGGAATGCCGATGAATGAACTGCACCAACAGCTCAGTGATCTGCACGTTTCCTGCTGCGAGCACAAGGCCGTGTTGCCTAACCTGATTGATCAATCAATTATCGATCAATTGCTGCTTAACATCTTCAATGCCGGTGGACTATTGCAATCTCCGGAGATGAAAGCCGCCATCTTTAACGATCTGTGGAAGGGAGTAAAAATTGGAATCGGTGCCGACTTCGATACGCTCGATGAAGATTTTATTCAAGCGCTGCGCGGGAATGTAAGCCAGTTTAGCGATGCCAAAAATTACACCATGCTGCGCGAGCTAAACGCTGCACTCATCAAAGCAGATGGCACGCTGGCCACCTTCAGCGAGTTTCAGGAAGCCGCCAGAAAGATTACCGACATCTATCTGAAGAACTACCTGAAGGCAGAATATAATCTTGCAGTCACCGGTGGACAGATGGCCGCCAAGTGGAAGCAGATCATTGCCAATAAAGATGCTTTACCCCTTTTGCAGTTCGATGCCATTATCGATACGCAGACCACAGAGATTTGTCGCCCGCTGGATGGGGTAACGCTGCCGGTCGATCATCCGTTTTGGAATCGATTCTATCCTCCTAATCACTACGGCTGCCGAAGCACAGTGCGCCAGCTCGCGCAAGGCACAGTTACGGCAAACGATAAGATTCCATCGGCAGACATTCCAGATATGTTTAAAACGAATCTGGGAGCCAATAGCCTTATTTTTCCAACAGGTCACCCATACTTCATCCGATGACACCCGAACAAGGCATAGCGCAATTACAGCAGCAATTCAAATCAGTAATGATAAGAGTTCCATTACTGGTGGGTAATGAGGCTGTGAACTTTGCGCTGGATAACTTCCGGATGCAAGGCTTTCAGGGAGCAACCTTTCAGCCCTGGGCAAAGCGTAAAGTGAGTTGGGTGAAGAGCAAACGTTCCGGAAGAAACTTGTTAGTCGATACCGCGCGCTTGCGAAGAAGTATTCGCATCACAGCGATGACCATGGACTATGTATCCATTGGAAGCGATGTAAAGTATGCCAGGGCACACAATGAAGGTGTGAATGGGTTAGGAGTGATCCAAACCGTGAGAGGTTTTAAACGCAATAAAACTTACTTAGATGAAGTATCTGCTCCACGCGCTCGAAAGGCAAAGTATGAAAAGAGTATTGTGGGTCAATCTCAAGTAAGTGCACACACACGCAGAATTGTGATGCGCATTCCCAAGCGGCAATTCATTGGCAATAGTCCCTACCTCGATCAGCGCATCAAGCGCGTAGTCACCGCAGCATTTATGAAAGAAATAAAAACCCTACAAGCATGAAAAGTTTTTTCAGCCAGCTCTACATCGACCTTAGCGACCACTTAAAAAAAGAGATACCTGATTTGAAATGGATCGATCAGGACTTCGGGCAACTCGAAGTATTTGAATACCGCGCACCGGTTACATTTCCATGCGTGCTCATCGACTTCACTGCCGCACAATATGACAACATGAGCTTGCGCGCTCAGAAGGCCATTGTATCGGTTACACTGCGCCTGGGCTTCGCGCCATTCAGCCAAACCTATCAAGCTGCTCCGCTCGATGTGAAAGAGAAAGCGTTGGAGTATTACGATGTGGAGCAAGCCGTGTACAAAGCATTGCAAGGGTGGCAGGCCAGTGGCCCTGAAGGTTATTACTGCGAGCCTTTCATGCGCATATCATCGCAGACTGAGCAGCGTGTGAGCGCCAGCGGAACGCAAGATGCAAGCGGCTTGCGCGTGCGCATCATTACATTCAACACCGGCTACGATGATCTAAGCGCAGTGCCGGTAGCACGAAAAGTAACAGCTTCATTGGAGATCACTCCTGAAATAAACGACTAAGCAAATGAAAAAAGCCTCCGACATTACCGTCACCATTCAATTTTTTGAGCCGGACGAAGAAACACCGGTATCATTGGTAGGTGCCACATCCATCAAGTTTATGATCAAGTTAAAAGAAACTGATGCGGACAATCTTGCCCTGGTAAGCAAAGTGCCGGTGGCCAATGGTACCAACGCACCACTAGGCATCGCCATTACCAACATCACTGCCGCTGAGGCAGACGGTCTGCCCAACAACAAACAGCTGTTCTCTGAAGGAATGGCCATTCTTGCCGATGGAAGTTTGGCGCGAACAAAAACGCAAACTTTTGTATTTGCAAACAACTTAATCAAAGCCTTGTCATGATCACTCTACAACAGCGCACTGGTACCATAAAACTTGCGCAGCGCACCGGCACTGTAAAGCTTGCGCAGCGCACCGGCATTTGCACTTTCACAGTAGGCAATGGCCAACCCATTACACCACCGGTGTACAAACTCGATTTCACCAAAGCGTACAATTCACAATACATCAACATTATTTTTTAAGCTATGCACGAAATTAAAGATGCCAACGATGCGGTGGTAGAATTCAAAAGCTCCGACTCCGTAGATGGAAAGATTCCGCATGTAAATATTGATGAGTTGCCACTAGCCAACGGTGCGGCCAGTGCGGCTAAGCAAGATGAAAGCACAACAGCTTTGTCAAACATACTTGCCAAGCTAATTGCAGCTCCATCCACAGAAGCCAAGCAAGATGTGATCATTGCCGCACTAACTACTTTGCTCGCTTATACCGATGGCCAGGAAACATTGCTCACTGCCATTCAAAATAAAATCATTGCAGCTCCGGCTACGGAAGCAAAGCAGGATACAGCCAATACCGCGCTAGCAAACATCCTAGCAAAAATCATTGCAGCTCCATCTACGGAAGCAAAGCAGGATAACCTCATTACGTTGCTTTCAAGCATCATCCGCGATGAAGACTCCGCTCACACAAGTGGTGAAAAGGGCATTCCATTCTTTGGCTTACGTTCAGATAATGATGTGGCTACGGCCAATGATGGTGACTACACCCTGATAAAGCTGGACGAAGAGGGACGCATCAAAGTCGCGAGCAAGCCAGCATCTTATCCGGATGTAGTCGGTGATATCTCAGCCATTCAAGCTACCATCAACTCACCGGTTGCAAATGCAACCTTAGTAGCCGATGTAAGTAGAGCCAGTAACGTAATGATGTGGTGCGACAACGTTGCAGCCTTCTCCGGCATCAACTGTACTTTTGAAGGTAGCTTGGAAGCCAGCGGAGATAACAAGTAGTTTGGCATACAAGCTGTAAGAACAAATGCCAACACAATCGAAACCACCACAGGAGCGCTCAGTGCCGCACCTGCCTATGGATGGGAGCTTTCTGTTAACGCATTAGCTCGCGTTAGAGTGCGTTGTACGGCAAGAACGAGCGGCACACTAACTTGGCGTTTTAAATTGGGCACATACGCCACTGAGCCAATACCGGCAGCCCAAGTAACCGCCACCCAGCCCGTATCATTTACCCAACCGGCACAAGTAGCTGGCACAGCTCTGATGGGCGATGTAGGCCAGCAATATCGCGCAAATGCCACCGGAGCATCCACCAATGCCAAAGTGATCAGCGCGGCCACTACCAACCCAACTGTGGTGAAAGCTTCAGCCGGTAGGGTCATTGGTTGGCAGCTCGCAAATACGACTGCCTCCTGGTTGTTTGTAAAAATTCACAACGTTGCCACCGCTCCCACAGCCGGTACAACTGCCGTGTTCTTTCTTATTGCTATTCCTCCAAATGGGAAATCGGAGATTGCATATGAGGGAGGTATTGGGTTATCGACCGGCTTCTCTTATACGATTGTAACTGGTGCAGCTGACTCAGATTCAAATCCTGTAACGGCCAACGCGGTGGTAGGAAGTTTCCATTACGCTTAATTAATTTTTTTAACATAAACCCCAATCAACATGACAACTTACACTGTAGTTAACGAGGGCAACCCAATCGTGCCGGTCAACCTCAATGTCTCATTCCTGGTCGCTGTTATAGTCAGTTTTGCTGAAGAAATATTCTCTAACAAAACAGACGAAGAACTCGATGCTCAATGCCAGCTCTACGTTCAGAATGCAGAAGCCAGCTACAAATCAAATGCTTGGTTTTCTACACCTGATGAAAGCGCCAGCAGCGTCAGTTATACCAGAGATGATTTAGGAGCGCATCCGGAGCCTGGATATCGCAACTATCGGTTGAACATTTCATTCAACCTGAATGCCGTTGTAACTCAGCCGCTATCTGTGCAAACAGATTTAACCGGTGAAGAGAAGGAAGCATACTTGCAAGAGCAGGCAGATGCTTTTGCCGTTGCATTCAAGGCCGAACGAAACTGGGTAGACTTGTAGGTCGAATCGTGAGATTATCAGTAAACAAAAAAGCCCGATATCAATCGGGCTTTTTTCAGTTTAGGCTGTCGCGTTCTGCGCCAATCTTTGGTGGAACTTGTTCGTCCGGGCATCGCTTTTTCAGCCCCATCACTTTAAACGCCTCGAATCCCCATTTTTTAACAGCCATATCTTTCACCACACCAAGTGCGGGTATTTCTTTCTGAAATAATCCTTTCCAGGTTTGTGCGCTCGCAGCTCGGTGAGTTGATCGTAGCACTCGTCAATGATTTGTGGAATGGTGTGCTCGCTGTTGATAAAGAACTCCTCCTGAAGAATATTGAGGATGCTGGGATAGCTTAGTTTGCCTTCTACTTTGTTATCCAGCTTTACCGGAAAGTTGCCGTAGTACCAGTAGCGGTGAATCAGGCACTCATTGCGTTTGTCAACCAACTCCTTGCTGCGGCCTTTGCTTTGCTCAGCCGTAGTCTTTTCAGTGTCCGTAAACACATCGCGAAAAAGAGAAAGTGAACCCCTTGCACCCATTTAAAAATTTTGTTTTAGACCCATTTCCCTCTCCTGCGGAGAGGGGCTGGGGTGAGGTCTCAAAATAAAGCAAATTTTTATCAAAGATATGTACATAAAAAAAGCCACGTTTTAGCGTGGCTTAATCTTAGTTTAAGGATGCCTTATCCCTCTCTTTTTTCTCCTTCAGGTTCTGCTCACAAATGGCGATCACCGCATCGTAGCTGCTAGTGTCAAACTCCGGGAACAGCTTTTTGATTTCATCCAAGTGCGTTCGCAAAGTCTCTATCTGCAATGCCTTTTCGTAGCGATAATAAACGGAATCTTGCGTTGAAGCTTTTTTGTAACCCCTTACTTTATATCCATTCAGGTAGTACCCCTCCTTCAGGATAGGAAGATCTGTTCTATGGATGTTTACAAAGGCAGAGTATATTCTCAGGTTTTCATGGTTGGGAGGAAATTCGTTCTCCGACTTAAATGTTTCCAGAGCTGCTTTTGGTATGGTGATAACCGACACCTGCTTACCGGCAAAATCCATTGTCTCAAACTTCGCAAGCGGTTTCAATTCGCTCTTTGTCTTTTGTGCCTGGCACACTGTCATTGCTAAAATAGCAACGACACTTAATAGCAATGTAGTTTTAAATTGTGCTTTCATTTTGTGGTATCAATTAGTTCAACTTCCTGTATGTTCAGTGTAATCGTCTGCTCCAAATAAAAAGGGTTTAAGTTAGTGTTTGAACCATACTCTAATGATCTCTCATGGGCTATCACAAGTTTGTTCTCATAGCCTGGCAATATTTGGTATCCTCTAAATTTTAGATATTTCCTTTCGTCATCGCCATGTAATATATTCATTGCAACGGATAGAGGATAAAGCTTCTCCAAATCATAAACCAAAGCTTGTTTTAAAATTACTGGTGCGTAAATGTTAACATCTCCTTTAGGATTTTTCGTCAAGCTTTTTCTTTGGAATTCCAATACGAGTTTATTGAAAAGGTTGATAACGTAACCTTCAGGAAAGGTAGTAACCGTCATTTTTGCCATAGGTCTTTCGTTTATTAAAATTAAAGTATCTCCAACTCAATCACAAATACCAATTTGCCTACATCTTCCGGCTCGCACCATTTACGCTTAGGCTTGCCAATCCGGATTCTCTTCACCATCGCAAGTTTCATTTCTCTGTTTTTCTGGTAGCCAAGTAAAATCTCTACCCATTCAAACTTCCTCCATTGTGAGGCAAAATGTTTCATAACCTTTTCAGGATTGTGACCGGTGCTTAACAGGTGAGTGATGGTCTCCGAATAATCCAGTTCCCATTTACATTCCATCAACCTAGCTATCCAATAAGGACTAATAGCGCGGTACTCTTCTGTCTTGCCATTGCTGAACATGTCAAACCATTTCTTCTTCAGTACCAAGCGCAATACACGAGACTTCTTTATTTGCTTTGCCATATCAATCAATAATTGGTCCGGGTTACAGTTGATCATTAATCTTTTTTTATGTGCGCAAATACAGCTTCCTTTTTATCTTGTTGCTCTTGGTGTGGCTCGCACAACTTTTTTCCTTTCTTTGCGCGTCTGAGACATCCTTCTACAGCGCACTGTGCAACGTATACTACTGTGTTCATAGTTACTTTAACTTTTTTACTTCTACATCTTCATTAAAAAACGTGGTCTTGGTAACATCACCGCCAATGGCTTTTACCAAGTCCACTTCAACCTTTGCTGAATCAATAATTACTTTGCCTAGGTCAGCAATACCTTTACTGCGTTCAAGCTCTTTTGCCATCTCCTCAGTCGTTTCTGCTTCTGCTAACTTTTCCAGCGCGGCAAACATGTGGTTGCGCAAATCTTCAATCTTGTTTCTCATAGGTTTTTATTTTTCGTTTTAACTCTGATAATGTGCGGATAGCTTCAATTACTTCCGGAGCATACTTGCGAATGCTGGGAGGTACGTTGCCTTTTTTAAATCGAAAAGGTATGCCAAGCTCTGTGATTCGATCAATAGTTTCTTGACCATTCGGTGGCCGTTTCTCTTTGGCCATTTCCGTAATGGTTTCTCTGTTCTTATCCAGAAACCCGGGTTCTTTTTCTAAGCCTAATTGTCGAGCCTTGCGGATCAATGTTCTGGGGCTCACACCTACCTCTTTTGCGAGCTCGGCATTGAATGTGTTTGGAAACTTTGCTTTCAATGTGGTGATCATTAATTCACTCCATTCAATGCTCAGCGCTTGCTTCATGTCTTTACCTTTCCAACCGTTCAACTTCGCATATCGGTGCATGGTGGCTTTGTTAACGCCTATCTGATTACCAATCCAGAAGATGGTGTGCGTCTCCAAATGATCTTGGATAAACTTCAGATTCCTATCGATTATTGGGTGTGACATTTTCCTGTGTTTCTATTCATCAATGATTCGATGTAATTCTTGCTATGTTTTGCGGAGATAAATTTTATAATCTCTTTCTTCAGCCATCTATCAAACTCGTAGTCCCTTACGTATATCAATTGTCCATTTTCCTGCTGCCATTTCATTACATATTGCAGATTGAGTCTTTCATCAATATCTGATTCCATTCGAATGCGAGTATCATTTAACCTCGCAATGTGCCGACCTACTACTGATAGCGTCAACTGACTATATGCAAGTCCGAGTTCTTTAAATGCCTCTAGCACTGTCATACTATACAGATTTGTATCCTACTATCGGATTATCCCTATTTTGATTTTCCATACTGTAATACTGTTGGTCAGTTAACAAAATAACTTCCGGCTTTGCTGGTACATAAACTACCAAGTTGCCAGTGCTCTCATCTTTCTTCAACTTCTTTTTGATCACCAAAGCTTCCGCCAAGGCAACCATCTTATCACGGTTTGCTTTCGAGAGCTTGCTTTTCTTTTTTAAAATCAAATTGTACTCCTTGGCAATGGCGGGGAGATACTCCGCTTCTCTTTTTTCAAAGTCTGTCATAAGTGTGGTGTCATTGGGTTCAATGATATTGGCATTTCTCGGATTACTCCCTTCATCTTTTCAATGTCTTTAGGATGCATTGTTAAAAATGCCACTCCTTGTCTTTGAAAATCGGAGGGAATCACTTTTATCGTAACCCCTACTTCAGATTTCAGCAGTTCTGCAAATCTTTGTAAATCGTCAGCTGTCAGTTTATTCATATCTTCTTCAAATGGCTTTTATAAACTTCTTCAAATTGCGTTACCAGCTTGGGCAGCTCGTTGTAGGTATATTCATCGAGCGGCTTGTGCAGGTAGCTGCGGCTCACACACCAATTGTTCACATGCTCCATATCAATCTTTTTTTTGAGTTTATCCTCCGAAGCCTTGGCGGAGGAGGACCAGCCCATTTCGTGCGCCATGCTCAAAATCTTGTTGCGCATCTTTGTGCTGCCGGTGTCGGTTACATCCATGCTCTTTAAGTGGCCGATGAGTGCAGCAGCTTCATTGGGTTTCATCTCGCGCGTGCTCTCCGTGCGCTTGTTGGTGAAGTAGCGCACAAGGCTTTCTTTTTCATCGCGCAAACCAAACTTACCCAGCAGGGTGTAGATGGCTTTTACTTGGTCAGTGTTGGCCATATCGAATTGTTAATTGTGGGTCGGGAATCATAACCGGAAACTCGCTGAACAGCCCGTTCCATTGTTTGTTCATAAACTTGAAGCGGTAGTGGGCTTTCTTACACTTGTTGCAAACATGCTGCTGGGTGTCTGTATCTTTAAAGCCTAGCCACAAGCGGCTATCCTTTTTAAATCCCGGATCAGTATTGCAATAGGTGCAGATCATTTTATAAGGTCGGTAGCAGTCTCAATCAACTTTAGTCTTCTTGCCTTTAACCTTACCTCCACATGCCCCAAAATCTCTTTTAGAACATCTTCATCTAATTCAAATACAGGGCCAGTACTAAACTCTACTTCATAATGGAAAGAAACCTTTGAAAACAGACTGTTAGAGTACTTAGAAGCTTGATCTAATTGGCTGTCAATTTTTGCAATCTTATCATGAATCTCTTTGATCAATTTCAATTTCTCTTCCGTTGTCATAGCTCTATTTTTAGTTTTGTCTTTTTTACGATCTTCTTATCCCTGCGCCTGATCTTTTTGAGCAGGTTCGATTTGGCATATTCTACCTGCCCTTGGTTGGAAAATATGCCCGGAGTTTTGATGATGATTTTCAGTAGGCGTATGCTTTTCATATCAATGCTATTTGCTCCAATCATTGTCCCAGTATCTATTGCGTAAGTAAGTGTCCGGCTCTGCCTTCGTCTTCCAATTGTTCACCATCAGGTGCCGCTCGTACAGTCCCAGTTTAAAGAAGGCATTCACCTGATCGGCTTCGCTCAGCTTCACCCACAGCTTCAGGCACCGAGCTTTGTTGCGTTTCACATTGTAGCGGTTAAACCACTGCTCAAAGCTTACTTTATAGCCCTGCTCAATAATGTCGAGCTTGCTTTTACCAAATTGCGTTTGCAGATATTCTACAGTAGCCTCCGGAAGCACTGCCGGCAACTTGTTTTTGAAGTAGTTGATTTGCTCTTCGGTCAAATCACACTTCATCAGGTCAAAGAATTGCAACCGCATATCAATGCCGTAGAGAATGTTGATCTCTCCGGTGAAGGTGGATGATGTGATGATAAAGCGTTTCATTAGAATAAAAGAATAAAGCTCTTGTCTGGTTGATGAATGTAGAAATAGCCGTAACACAATTTCATTAAGCGATGCGGATCGCCATGTTCATAAATCAAATGGATGTTGTCTGATCCCGGTTCACGATTCCACAAGATTCGGTATCTCGGTTTTTTCATTTTCAATAGGTTTTGTTACGTTGATCACTTCTTCCTTCGGTGGCCTGTCGCCCAAAATGCTCTTCAACTTTTTTCCCCAGTATCCCCGCGCACCTTTGTTGGGCTTGTCACCTTCCCAAATCAAAAAGGGATTGTTGCCGCCAAATCGGCTTGTAACAAATGCAACAAAGCCCTGCACGTGTACTTTGATAGGCGCATCGTAGCGTATGCTTTTTGCGGTTTGTCCCTTCGGCTCTTTGCCTTCTGCATGGCTGATGAAAACGAAGCCTTTGTTTTTAAAAATCTGCTTCCACTTTTTATAACCCTCATAGTCCATGTCCAGGTATTGCAAACTATCCACAATCACGAAGCGAGGGCTTTTCTTTTTCTTCAGTCGTGCGGTGAGGCTTTCATAGTTCTCTTCGTTATCGGCAAAAAGAATCTTGTACGGACTGTCATCATTCAAATGCTTCAATGCGGTCTGCTGAATGGTGGACTCGTGTCCTTCTTCCAAACTCACATAAAGCACGTTGCCCATTCGCAGAAATATTTTCACCAGCTGCATGATCAGGTTACTCTTACCGTTTCCGCTTTTGCCCCAAACGAGCATCACAAAGTTGGTAGTCATATTGCCGAAGCTATGTAACATAGCTGCGGTCATGTGCTCCAAATACTTGTACCGCTTTTGCAGTAGCTGCTTCAGTCCGATTACTCCCATTACTCTACAAATGAATTACCCGACTCACCTCTTGTATTATCGATTGGTACCAGAATGGCAAGTGAGTTGTCAACTTCTTCCTGGTATCTTCTAAGTCCGGAGCTTGCAACCTGCTCTTCTGTAAGCACCTTGTTTTTGTCAAGTTGTACCAACAGAATCTTCTGCGCATCAACCACACATCTTCCACAAACTCTTTGAATGTTTTAGATAGCGTTTCAAAGTCAACTCCATGCTTTACTATCTCGCCTTCAGCTGCAACTTTCAAATTGCGTAAGGCAATCAGGTTTTTTTCAATTTCCTTAGTGATGGCTATTTCTTCCTTTACTTTGGTCACATGTTCAGGTGGCACTTCGCTCTGTGGAAAGTCAACCATATCAAGCCAATCGCTTAAATTGGCATTGTGAAAATTGATGTAATCAATCTGCTCATCGAGGCTAACCGAAATTCCATTCTGTAAACTATTGGCATTATTCTCCATAACTCTTTGATTTTTAAAGGGGATTTGAATGATTTTAAGGGATAGAAAAGGGCAATAGCCCACCACTTATTCGCACATTTAGGGCGCAAAAGCCCCGCTTATATGAAGCTGTGCGGGTCGTTATGGTGGTCGTCAAACCGTTTTTTTGTGGCCAATACATAGAGGCCAAACAAGGCAGTTGCACCTATCAGCGCGTATAATATGATTAGTTCCATAGGTTGTTTTGTTAAAGTGATTTGTAATAAAAACGGGTTTGCTTTGAACTCCCGAAAAGTCAGTCTTTACAGCAGATTCCAGTTAAATAAACTTGCGAGCCAAGGTCTGGTTTGTGCATCTATGCCGGTGTTCTAAGTCTATGCTCTGGCGAGCATCGAAGGGTTACCGGACTATAGTAGCATCTGCTGCCGCTCTGCCCCCGACAAGGGGAAGGGTATGTCCTTAGCTCCCTTCCAGAATCCCCTTCCTTGGCATGACTTGCAAAACCTCATCGGTTTGTAAATCAATGCCCAGAAGGGTAAGTTCTTTGCGCGATCTGCTGTCGAGCCACAACTTCTTGATCGGTGCAAGTTTGATTTTGCTCTCCACCAAGTCCGGGCGCTCAGCCACAAATACGCTCAAGTCAAATTTCTTGGTCTGCTTCACGCTGGTAGTGGTAGCGGTGTGTACGTAGCCATCTTCCAGCACCAGATTACCGTCTGCATTAAATGCATCTCTGTTACGGCTCGCAATTTCAAGCAGCTCTTCTTCAGCAAGCTTTGCGTTCTCGCTGTATGCTTTCAGCTCCTCAGCAATAGAAGCTTTCAGTCTGCGCTCATTCTCTTTGATGTTGAAGAGAGCCGTCATCACTTGCTCTGCGCGCTTCAAATCTTTTTGTTGGTTTGTTTTTTCAGTTTTGCTCATAGGCTATTGTTAGTTAAAAGTTGCTTGGTTATTTTGGCTATCACCTTGGCATTGTAGGCCGTGGTAAACTCGTCATCAGCCACACGTCTAAGCAGATTCATCACTACAGAGTGATCTCTACCGTTTAGTGCTTCTCCAATTTTTGCTACATTATCATTTAAATTGAATCGAGCTATGGCGGCATAACATTTTCGAGCATTTACCAAATTGGTCGTTCTCTCTTTTCCAAAAAGTTGTTCGTGTGTGCATTCGTACTCTTTGCAAATCATTTCAATCAGGCGCGCGCGAATTCCTTTTTGCTCGTTAACTGCGGTGCTCATCAATGTTTGCTCGATGGCCATAAGCATGGCGTGATTTTCCTTCTTCAAAACCACCTCACTTTTTTTGCGATGGTACACCAGGTGCCTTGCACCGCGCACAAATTCAATCTGCTTTTGCAAGTCAATCATACCGTGGCTGTTTCTTGTTTGATTAATTCATCTACCATGTTGGCATAGCTTTCCGTCAGCACCACCCCGTTGGGGTATATCTCAGCGGCCAGCGTTTCGCCATCGTGGATGTCCGTGTAGAACACCCGCATATCATCCACGTTAAAAGCTGCGTTGGCGGCAAACTCTATAAAGGCACCATCGCGCAGGTTCCAATGGTTCTTCCACCAGTTCCAGAAAATCCGTCTTCGCTCCATCACGCTCACACTATATTCATCGCCTTTTAAGTAGGCTGCGAGGTAGGCGTGAGCCTGTTCAAACTGAAATTGGGTGTAGTCCACATCCGTCCAGCGTAGTTCGCGGCATACTTGCCCCAAGCGCGAGGGCGCTGCTTTCTGGGGCGGTAGTGCGTTTTTTTGGCGATCGTTCATTTTAAGCGGGTTTAAGCGGCCTTCTTTGCCTGTTTCACCTTGTATTTATGAACCATGCGCTCCACCCGTCTCAAATCGCCTTCGCACTCATTATATATAGAGGCAATGGTCAGCGGGTCATCACAGCCGTTCTGGCGGCATATCTCTTCTACCTCAGCTTGCACAATTCCTTTCAGGGAAATGAAGCGCCTGCCCAACCGGCTGTAGATTTCGTTGTACCCTTTCTTGCCCAATCTTCTGCCGCGCACAATTCGCTTTGCCAAATAGTCGGTGGCTAGCAATACAATGCCGCAGTGGCCTTGCAGGGTGTTGTAAAAAGTGATGAAGAAATAAAGAACTGGGTCCGGCAGTTTGTCCACCTCATCCAAAATGATCAATGGTGTTTCCTTTTTCATCAGCGCGTCAACAATCTCCTCCATCATTTCCGGCACGGTGTAGCCCATGTTGTCCATGCCCATGCGTTGCATGATCTTGCCCAGAAACACTTTGCGATTGAAGTACTCCGCGCATTCGATGTGATATACATTGCTATGCTTGCCTTCATAATAGGCAGCGGTCGCACTCTTGCTACTTCCGGCTTCAGCTGTAATCGCAAACACGTTGCTGTACTCGGCAGCATCTTCAAAATACTTCATGATGGTTTTGCTGTTGGCAGTCTGGATGAATAGCCACTTGCCTTTGGCGCTAAAGCCAACTTGCTTACCGATCAAACGCCACATGTCATCGCTAATGCTCTCCCACTTGCCGGTGCGGATGTTGATCACAGTAGCCTCGCTAACATTGCGCAGCGCGTCTACAGCTTTCTTTTGTGAAGGGTATTGCTCGATGTGCTTCTTGAGCAAAATTTGGATTTCTTTTTTCTGTGAATCATTCATAGGTTTGAGTGTTTAAAAGTTTTAGAGAATAGCTTTTGGTTTTTCTACTTCATAGCATAACCAATGAGGTGATGCCATTTTTCCAAAGAGGTGAAGATTTACGACAAGCTTTTTACCAAATGTTTTGTTGATTGCTTCTTCTACAACAGGATGATCTATTGCCTTTTCAAAATCCTCAACTTGTAAGTCTGGTAAGTAAAAAGCACAGTTGTACGGAGCGCCTTTGTGAATCCGAGAAATTTCGACTGATACAGTTAGCATAGGTTTGTGTGTTAAAAGTTTATTGATAGTTCGAATCAAGTTCCAAGTCAGCGTCTAGGTCAGCTTTGGCTAATAGCTCCTCACCATTCTTATTAATCATTCCATTCAATGCCTCTTGCAGTTCGCACAGCATATCCTGGTAATCTTCTTGAGTACTTTTTCATTTTCATTTTTAGTTTAGAGTTCTACTACATCTGTTCAAAATCGTCCTCTTCGTAGCTGCCATTCGCCAACACCTTCTGCTCCGCATATTGTTTG
Source organism: Cyclobacteriaceae bacterium (assembly GCA_013140555.1). Taxonomy (GTDB): domain Bacteria; phylum Bacteroidota; class Bacteroidia; order Cytophagales; family Cyclobacteriaceae; genus ELB16-189. The sequence continues at coordinate 14,147 of JABFSO010000241.1, forward strand.
ATTTCTTTCACCATCACTCCGGCTTGTAGCACTGCTTCCACATCAAAGAAGTGCTCGTTCAATACCTCCTGTCTGCGTTCCGCTTTTGCGCTTATCTTTTTCACCGCATCGAGCTTTTCGCTCAGCACAGCATTCAGATAAGTGCGGCTATCGCGGTGGGCATCCTTCAGGGCGCGTGGTTGCAGCCTTGCCTCACGTGCCATCATGCGCAAACCTTTATAGTCCGTCAACATCACTCGGCTCATGTCGTAAGGATCGTAAAGCACATGCACCTGCTTGCCTATTTCATGAATAGGTGTGCCGCCTACAATATCAAAGCTGAAGCGCTGACCGTTGATCTGGCATTCAAGTCCTCGATTGCTGATGCGTGGTAGCTCGCCATTCTTGGGCTGGTGCTCAATTCCAAACGTGATCAAGAATTGCTCATCGGTTATCTGCTTGCGCTCAGTGCTAGGCATCGCGTTAAATGCTTCCAGCCATTGTTCTTGCTTACTAATGCCATTGGTTTGAGGCATCGAGCGTAGCCGGTGGAAGAAGTTTTCAATCTGCTCCACCGCTTCATTGCCAATCAACCTGCGGTTCTTCACGTTGCGGTCAAACTCCTCCATGTTTACACCACGGTGCTTTGCCGTCATGTTATTACCGCTGTAGTTATTGGCGCCAAGCTTTATGCAACGCTTCCAATGTGGGCTTCCAAAAAACTGTTCGATGTATCCACGATTTTTATTGCCGAGTCCCGGAGCTACCCAGTTTCCCATCTTCTTATAAAATGGCTCCAGCGATTTGATAGCCCACCGGTCACTCTTCGTCTCATGCGGCAGGTGCCAAGCTCCGGTCAGCTCGCGGATGTGATACATCGCATCTACATAAGCAGCCTTCACGAGCGCAATACTTTGTCCATCACTCAGCGATCCATTCAGTGCATAACTCTTACCTAGCGGGTAATCGTTAAAGCTATCGGCCACCACTATGCTGATGTATTTGCGCGGGCTCTTATTGCCCGGCTCTAGGAATAACAAGTCTAAGTGGTTATCATCATTTTCAACCAGATAGAGCGGCTGTGTAGGTCGGTAGCCTTTTACCTGCGGCAAGAAAGTATTCTTTGTGCTGGCATTTCCATTGCGGAACATATCCAAATCGCTGGCATACTTTCTGCGCCACACGCCCACCGTGCTGTGGTGAATGGTGTCCTTGCCTTGCTGCTTAGCCCACACATTGTATTGCATCGCCACCAACACATCATCATACTGGTTCGACTTGGCAATAATTTCTTTTAGCAAGCTCTCGCTCACTTCGTCAGCAACCTTCGCAGCCAGTTGGTTTCCAAATCTCCAGTCGATTAGGCTCGCATATCCAAGCGCATTGTACTTAGCAAGCGCACTCTCTTTACCGGCTAATAGCTTTCTGTAGTTGGTAGGAAGAGAAATGTTATCGGCCTCAATCAGCTCGCACAGGTGTTTGTAAAACTTCTCCAGCGGAATATTCAACTTCTCCTTCACCTCGCGCTTGTCCAACTTCTTTAATAGATTCAAGACACTGGCCGCTACGGTGTACTTCTCCACGTGTGTTTCAGGCAGCGAGCGTTTGCCTTGTGCACTCTCGTATTGGTAGGCCATGTAAAACTTTTCAGCCTCCAAGTCGCGCACAATCATCTGGCGAATCGGCTCCTTCGCTACATATTCATAGGGATCACCGAATTTGGCTTTGATCTTATCCTTATACTCATCCTTCAACTTTTCAAAGTCAATCAGCACACGTCTTTTGTCTTCCGGATCATCAGTGAATCCCCAGCTATTTGATTTCCGATTCTTTGCTACATCGAGCGTACTTTTTGAGATACCGGCTTCAATGGCTGCACCCCACTTCACATACATTTTACCTTCAAGTAGTATGAATATCATTGCGCTTGTAGTCTAATTAGTTGCTTTTGCAGTTCGTCAATTTTCTTTTCCAAGTCGTAGGCATGTGTCACATCGCCATTATCAATAGCCAGTGCCATCTCATCTTGCAGCCCGATTATTTCTTGCTTCAGTTCTTCCATTTAGCTGAGTAGTTGGTGTAGTTGACTTCTGCCGTTAGCGATGTCTAAATATCCCATAGGCAATTCCAGTGTCCATAGAAATTGGAGTAGTGTAAAAGCTTCCATAGACTTCATAGTAAGGCGAGCTTTCAGTTCGGATGATCTTAGCTTGGCGCAGTACTTCACGAAGAAGTGATTGACGGCATAGTAGTATCCATACCGTTTGAAGTTTTCTACTTTGTCAAGTTTTACAAAAAGCAGAGCAGCACTTTCAGTCTCTAAAAAACTAACAAGCCAACCGTACAAGTTTTCGCACTCATGCCAATCAAGTTCAGCCACAAACTTTCCGCTTTTAGTCTTTCTTACTTGCATATCTCTTGCGTTTAGCGTCCAGCGGAATCAACTGCTCCAGGTGTTTTACCAGTTTGCTTTCTCCAAGCTCGTAGTCCACAAGCGTGGCCATTATTTCTTCATTATTGCGTTGGCCATTGCGTACCAACCGCACATACTCGTAACTATACCCTGTTATATCAGCCACTTTCTGTGCTACAGAATCCTTCTTCTTTGCAACTGCAATTGTTTTAGCCATGCTTTTAAGTACCTTTATTTTGTTGCGATGATTACAACACAAAGGATTCAATAAAATTGCGAATAGTCAAGGAAAACGCGAATTATTTTCGCTAAAATTTAGAATTACATGAAAATGATCCATGAGAACCTAAAGGCACTTCGGGTAAAAAGTGGCCTAAAACAAGAGGAAATCGCTAATTTGGTAGGAATTACCGGAAAAAATTGGTCCAGCTACGAACGCGGAAAAACCGAACCAAATATTGAGACACTCGTCAAATTGGCGACTGAATTTAAGATTACAGTGGACACATTGGTGCAGCGAGATGTAAGCCTAATTGCAAAAACACTGGTGCAAAAAAAGCAGGAAAATGCGCGCCTAAATGTAAGCCCAAGTGTAAGCCCAATGTCACTCGACCAGCTAAATGAGCCGTCTGGCGAATATGGAAATCGGGTGCCAAAAGTGGTTACAGTGGATAATACAGGTAGGGATAATGTGGCCTTTGTGCCGGTGAAAGCTCGTGCCGGTTACTTAGCCGGTTATGGCGATCCCGAGTTCGTTGAAACCCTACCGGCTTACTCACTTCCTGGCTTGAATAATGGAATCTATCGTATGTTCGAGTTAGAAGGTCAGAGCATGGTTCCCTCGCTTTACGAGTCGGACCTCGTGATAGGCCGTTTTGTGGAAAATATGCGCGAAATACGCTCAGATCGCGTACATGTGGTGGTCACAAAGCGTGATGGGGTGGTCGTCAAGCGGGTAATTAACCGCATTGAAAAGGATGGAGTTTTGATATTGAATTCAGATAATCAGCGGCACAAAGAAGATTACCCGCCAATCATCGTCCGCCCTGAAGATATCCTTGAAATCTGGTACGCAGTGGTGTTCATGAGCCGCCAATTCCGCGCTCCTGGAGAGCTTTATAACCGCTTAATCGATGTAGAGAGCAGATTAACCCTGATGGAGCAAGGCATGCCCACCGGTGGCCGCTAAGTTTACCTCAAATGGAAGCCGATGGAACTTTTCGTTTTTTTCGGTTTTCCTGAAATCGGCCAATCTGTTCAAATTTTGCACTTTTTATATTTTTCTATTATGACTGCTGGTTTTTACCCCCTTACTTTGTCTGCGCACATCTAAAACCTGTAAGTCGGGATTTTTTGTAAATCGAACGGCAAATTCATCTGCGGTTATGCAATCCAATGAATCAATTTCATTTCCTGCTTTTATCCAAGCTTCCATGCCTCCATTTAAATAGCCAATCGTATTGTCGTAACCTACGCGCGCCAGTCGGGTGATGGCTTCTTCTTCACGCCCTGGCTCAATGACGAGTAAAATCGGTTGCATTAAATCTGGAATAAGTGTGCCCACCCAAGGTGCAAACGAATCGTCAATGCCAATAAAAATGGAACCGGGAATAAAACCCTGAATAAAATCTTCTTTTTTGCGTGCATCAATAATCAATGCATTATTTTCTTCCCAAGCAATTTCAAACGCATTGGCAGAAAGCGGCTGGTTGCCTTTGCTCATGATCGCATCAATTCCCTCCACTTTACCAGTCAGATTCATAATCACGTTGGCGGGAAAATACTGCGGAGGCTCAACGAGTCCATCCGTGACTGCACTAATAAATTCCTCTTTGCTCATGTCCGCACGCAGCGCGTAGTTAAATCGTTTTTGTTTGCCGATGGTCGAGACAGTTTCTTTATCCATCTTTTTACCACATGCACTGCCTGCTCCGTGGCCGGGATAGACGATCACCTCGTCATGCAATGTCATGAGTTGGTTCCTTAGTGAATCGTAAAGTAAACCTGCCAAGTAGTTGGGCGTAATTTCGGCTTTCACTTTCTGCACCAAATCCGGGCGACCTACATCACCAATAAATAATGTGTCGCCTGTAAACACAGCATAGTCTTTTCCATTCTCATCGATGAGCAAATAGCTGGTCGATTCGAGTGTGTGACCCGGTGTGTGCAACACTTTTATTTTTACATTTCCCAGCGTGAGGATTTCACCATCCTTCGCCACATGGGCTTCGTAGCCAGGCGTGGCGGTTGGCCCGAACACAATTTGTGCGTTCGATTTCTTTGCCAAATCAATATGCCCACTCACGAAGTCGGCATGAAAGTGCGTTTCTAATACATATTTGATTTTAGCGCCATCTTTCGCAGCCCGCTCCATGTACGGAGCTGTTTCTCGCAGCGGATCGATAATCGCTGCTTCTCCATTGCTTTCGATGTAGTAAGCGGCCTCAGCCAAACAACCGGTATAAATCTGCTCGACTTTCATAAATGATGTGTTAGGTTAGAAATAAAACCTGCTTCTTTTACTGAAGCCTCCACAAATGTCCGCCATTCGTATGCGAATGTCGGTGACAGAGGTTACACAATCCTATGACTTTTGTCAGGTTGGGGAGATCGAGTGGGAATACTTTTAATTGCGGCAGAGCACGAGCGGGAATTTAAAGCTCGAGTTTGCTATTGAAATCCTAAAGGTGAAAGGTAGTAGCCTCATCAAACTTTAAACCAGTAATATTTTCATTGATTAAGGCTTCTTTTAGTCTTTGACTAACATAGATTTTGTCATCAAATGGTAAAAATGTAAACAAATCTAAGTGCGTATTGAATTTTTCAGTTACATAAATTTCGTCAAGATCAATACCAAAAGACGCATTCTTATCAATACTCTTTAAGTTTTCATACTCCTTGTATGAACTTAAATTGATTTTCTCTTCTCTAAACGTAAATTCGGTTCTATAGAATGTGCTTTTTCTGTAATCTATAGAATTGATTAGTTCAGGCTCGCAAAGGTGTAACCAATAGTATTTTACGACTTCATCTTTTTGATTAATTTGAACTTCGTAATACTTATGATTTATTAGGTTAAATCTATTCAATATCTCCTTTGTTTTATAGCTTAACAATAAGCCTGTTGCATTTATTGCCGCATTTGAAAGCACATCAGTTTGCTTTGCTTTTTTTTGAAGATTAAATATCAAATTGGGTTGAAAATCAGGAAAGTTCCAAGAACTTAATGAACTAGCGCGATTCACTGTTTGGCATTCGGCTTGCGGATAACCTGAACCCATAACTTTTCTATCTGTTTGAATACTTATATAATAGTACATAAACTAAGGGCAACTTAGAAAGAGTATTATTTTTATCCTGTTTCGCATCAATTCTTTAATGACTCAGAAGGAATCGAACCTGCATCTTCAGAGTCATTCCAATGAGAGGAAATCCTGCAGTAAATATTTGTGACCCCGGCAGGAATCGAACCTGCATCTTCAGAATCGGAATCTGAAATACTATCCATTGTACTACGGAGCCGAGAAATTCTAGCGTAAAAGTAAGGAATTGAAATGATTATCAGGAGTCGCCTTCTCGATCAGCACTCCTTTTATATATGCTCTTTCTTATTCTTCACTAAGTCATACATCAACTCGCGGGCGCGGTGCAACTGGGCTTTCACCGTGCCAAGGGGAGCTTCAATCTCTGCGGCAATCTCCTCATAACTCAATTCATGAAAATAGCGCAAACGCACCAGCTTCTGGTACTTCGGAGGAAGCATATTTACAAACACCTGCATGATCTCTTCCTTCTGCATGCGAATGGTTTCTTCCTGCGGATCGAGATTGCCTTTGTCTTCAATATCAATGGAAACCGAAGCACCATCATCATCGGTATAGGTATTTTCGATGCTTAGGGTATTCAATTTTTTCTTACGAATAAAGTCGATCGTGTTGTTGGTAGCAATGCGAAACAACCACGTGCTGAATGTAAAATCTTTTTTGAAGCGGTGCAGGCTGCGAAAAGCTTTCGAAAACGACTCCATCATCAAATCCTCGGCATCGTCTACATTGCGAACCATTTTCAAAATGACATGATACACCGGCCGCTTGTAGCGTTGCAATAATTTCGCATAGGCTTTGTCATCGCCAGCCACAGCCATGTCTATCAGCCGAAAATCTTCCAGCGCCTTTGATGAAAACCTGCCTTCGTCTAGTTCCTCTTC
>JABFSO010000227.1 GCA_013140555.1 Cyclobacteriaceae bacterium
GCTTTACAATCAATTTAATTACGGTGAAACATCTCCACTGGCCATTTTTGAATTTATGAAATACATGGTGAGCAACGCACAGCCGCGTTATCTGTTCATCATCGGTAAGGGCCGTGACATCAATGCTTATTCGCAGTATCGAAGAGTGCCCTTTGCTGCCAACGAATCACGAGATTATGTTCCGTCTGCGGGGATGCCCGCTTCCGATGCAGCTTTTACAGCCGGGTTGAGTGGCACTACCTACGACCCTAAGATTTCTACCGGTCGATTGCCCGCTACCACGCCTGAGCAGGTGGCCGCGTATCTCAATAAAATAATCGAAACAGAAAGTGCTTCGGTATCTGCCGAATGGAAAAAAAGAGGACTTCATCTGAGTGGGGGTATCAAACCATTTGAGCTAACGCTCTTCAAAGGATACATGGATCAATTTAAATCCACTGCCGAAGGAAATTATTGGGGCGGTCAGGTGCAAACCCTTGCCAAGCAAGAAGCCAATAAAATACAATTACTCAATGTGTCTGATCAGATTAACAAAGGCACGAACCTCGTTACTTTTTTTGGACACTCGTCACCAGGCACAATTGATATCGATATAGGCTTTGCGACAGATCCGGTGATGGGTTACAACAACACTGGTAAGTATCCGGTGTTTCTAATCAACGGCTGCAATGCGGGTGCATTCTTTTTGAATGGAGCCATTTTTGGCGAAGACTGGGTGCTGGCATCCAACAAAGGCGCCAGAAATTTTATTGCACATACCTCTTTCGGATTAGATAATACCTTAAGGGCATATACCTCATTGTTCTATGAGGTTGGTTTTGCCGACTCTGTTTTTTTACGAAAGGGAATAGGCGATGTGCAGAAGGAGGTTGCCATTCGATACCTCAACACGTATGGAGCTGGATCAGAAAGTGGTACACAAGTACAACAAATGATTTTGTTGGGCGACCCTGCTGTGAAATTATTTGGCACCAACAAGCCAGACTATACCTTGGAAGGAACTGATCTTTCGCTTGTTTCATTAGATGGATCGCCTGTAACATCGCTCAGCGCTGCGTTTGGAGTGCGCATCATCCGCAAGAATATTGGCGCTACCGGTGCTAGCAAACTGCCGGTGCGAATCATTCGAACCTTGCCCGATGGCGGAATCAAAACATACGACTCTACATATGCTAATGTGTTGGCACAGGATACTGTACTATTTAAAATTCAACAAGAAGCGAACAGTGCAGGTATCAATCAGTTTTCAGTTATTTTTGATCCGCTCAATAGTATCAATGAAACAAACGAACTGAATAACTCGGCTTCATTGTTAGCGCTTCTTTCGAGCAACAGCACCAAGAATTTATCGCCCGCCAATAACGCACTGGTGAATAAACAAAACCTGAATTTAATTTTCCAGGCTTCGGATCTGAATTCAGCGCAACGCGATTATCAAATTCAGTTGGATACGGTGAGCACATTCAACAGTGCTTTTTTGGTATCACAAAAAATAACGGCTAAAGTGCTGGGTAAATTTGCGGCCACCCTCGCTTTGAAAGATTCCACCACATACTATTGGCGAACCAAATTTGATAAACCGAGCGCCAACGAAAGTTCAGATTGGAGCACCACTTCATTTACATTCATTGCCAATAGTCCGGAGGGATGGGGACAATTGAAATTTCCACAGTTGATGGAGAACGAAGTTTCGGGACTACTAAAAGATTTGCCTTTTAAAAAATTGAGTTACCTCGAAACCACGCGCCCTATTTCAGTAACTACTTTTGGAAGTACCAACCCGACACCTGTAACGAATGTGTCTTTTAAAATGGATGGCGTAGAGTATAACATATCTTCACAAGGCCAGCCATGTCGAAACAATACGATCAATTTAGTTGCCTTCAATAAAAACTCGGTAGTGCCTTATGCTGGCCTTCCGCTTAGCTTTCAAGATCCGCGCACGTGTGGTAGACAGCCGCAATTGATCAACAGTTTTCTGCTTTCCGAATTAGAGACCAATTTGAATGACGACCTGGCAGCCTATGTCGATGCTATTCAAGAAAGCGATTCGGTAATTCTATTTTCAATTGGCAATCCGGGTTATCAATCATGGTCCGCTAATGTGAAAAACAAGCTTGGTAGCTTTGGTATCAGTGTAGCCCAAATCAATTCACTATTGAATGGCGAGCCTGTTATTATTTTAGGCAGAAAAGGAGCGAGCCCCGGTTCAGCTAAATTCATTCGCACCAGTTCTGCCCCGGCTACAGCTCAGACGGTGTCACTTAGTAAAAATATTACGGGAAGATATTCCAGTGGATATTTGAAATCATCATTGATTGGTCCCGCGAAAAGCTGGGTTAAATTTATTCCACGTGCCGCTGCCATTGAACCGAGTGATGAAGTGACATTTTCGATTTATGGTGTTTCATTCACCGGCACCGAAACTCTTTTGTTTGCCAATATTAGTTTTAATTTGGATCTGGACTTTATCGATCCGGAAAGATTTCCGTACCTGCGCGTAGTGTTGAACATGCGCGATGAAGTCAACTTGACAGCGGTGCAATTAAACAAGTGGCTGGTGCATTATGAAACAGTTGCCGATGGTATTCTTGTGTATAAAGGCGAATCAACACAACAGACCAAACAAGAAGGGGAATCGTTTTCAGCACCATTTGGTTTTGTGAATTATACAGACAAAAATTTTACTCAACCTTTATCGGTGCGTTCGCAAGTGGTGAATAATACGACTGGCTTAGTTTCTGTCACTACACAAACTATTCCAGCGCCCATACCCGGAGATACTTCGAAGTTTTCGGTGGTGGTAGATACAAAGGGAAAAGTGGGGGTTAATGACTTAACCGTCTTTGTTAACCCAAAACTTGTGCCGGAGCAAATCTATGACAACAATGTGATGACATTGTCGAATCATTTGCTGGTGAAAGGAGATGTAACGGCTCCGGTGTTATCTGTTTTGATTGATGGTCGAGTGGTAAAGAATGGCGATCATGTTTCGAATAATCCGAAAATTGTGGTGCAACTAGAAGACAACAACCAATTTTTGTTCCGCACCGACACACTGGGTTTGAAATTGTTTTTAAAGCGCCCCTGCGAAACGGCTCCGTGTAGTTATGAAAGAATCTTTTTCAAGCGTACCGATGTAACATGGAGTGCAGCAGCGGCAGATAAGCCTTTTCAAATGAATTTTAATCCTGTAGATCTGGTAGAAGGAAAATATGCACTGCGTGCGGAAGGTGTGGATGCCAGCGGCAACAGCAGTGGTGAGAAACCTTTTGAAATTGAATTTAAAGTTTCAACTACCACCAACATTCAATTATTATCCGCTTATCCGAATCCTTCCACAGCTGAATTTTATTTTAGCTTTCAAGTAAGCGGAGTGGAATTGCCTTCTGAGTTTTTATTGCAAATCTATGCATTGGATGGTCGTTTGCTGAAAGAGTACACCCGAGACGATGTGAGCCGATTTATTATCGGAACCAATGAATTGATCTGGAATGGAAATGATGCTTCCGGCTCTGAAATGCCTAACGGAGTTTATGTTTATCGCCTGAATGTAATCGCCAACGGCAAGTCAGTTACTCAAACAGGGCGATTGGTTTTAGCTAAGTAAAAACGATATATGCTTCCAAATAAAAAAGGCTGCCCTTGGTGAAGAGCAGCCTTTCATTTTATTCAGGCAATGTTACATCACATCAATGGTAATCGCGCTGACTTGTTTCTGTTTAATGATCTCGTTGAACTTCGGTATCTTATCCGTCATCACTTTGTTCAGTTGATTCAACTGCACATCAATCTTCTCCGTCACTTCTTTGTTTACCGCTTTCACTTGTTCAGTGGGTTTAAAGTCGCTTCCATCCACTTCTGATCCGAGAGCGCCAAGCTTATTATTCAGACGCACCGGATAGTTCAATGGATCTTGTCCACTTCTATTTTTCGTTTGATACAAAGCTTCTTCAATCTTTTTGATCTCATCCAAAATTGATTTCGCCAAGTCCGTAGCATCTTTCATGTCTTCTTTGCCCTTCATCGGTTCCGTTACCCGATTGATTTGCTCACGTGTAGTGCGAATTTGTTTGATCGCTTTATTGGTTTCGCTGAGTTTATCGCGTACGGCAATGGAGAAGTCGAACTGCTCTTTGATATCTGCCAGCGATCCACTGGTGCGTGGGTCTTTCAGAATTTCAAATTCTGTTTCAGACGACTTGCCATTGACGGTCAGCTTTGCCTTATAAATTCCGGGAATAGCTTTAGGACCGGTAAGCGAAGCCGCCCACATAATGATTCCATCGAAACCTTCGGCATCCGGATAGCGCATGTTCCAAACAAATTTGTTCATGCCCTGTTTGATTTTTAATTCTTCTTCTTTGGCTTTCTTGTCCGGTTTGGTAGCAAACTTTTTAATCAACTTTCCAGATGATTCTAAAATCTCTAATGAAGCTACGGTTTTGGTTGTATCCTTCAGGAAATAATGAATCATCACACCATTGCTGTGATTCACACCTTCTGTTTTGGGTTGACCTCTTCGGCCTGCTTGACCGCCATTCATACGGTAGCTGGCCATCGGCTTAAATAAATACACATCGCTGCTCACCATGGTTTGATTCAGTTGGTGAAGTGGAGTAACATCATCAATCAACCAGAAGCTTCTTCCTTGTGTAGCGGCAATCAGGTTATCGTTTTTGATTGTAAGATCCGTAATCGGCACAGTTGGCAAATTGAGTTGAAATGGTTTCCAGCTCGCGCCATCATCAAATGAAATGTACATCCCAAACTCAGTGCCCGCGTAGAGTAAGCCGGGTCTTTTTTGATCCGCACGAACAACGCGTGTAAAGTGAGTAGGATCGATGCCATCCGTAATTTTAGTCCAGGTTTTTCCGTAGTCTTTGGTTTTAAACAAATACGGTTTCGAATCTCCTGATTTATAGCTAGTGGTAGCCACATACGCGCCACCTTTTACAAATGGATCAAACTCGATGCTATTCACCATTGTCCACTCCGGCATTCCGGTAACGGAAAGTTTTTCCCATTTTTTCCCACCATCGCGTGTGATGTGTAGCAAGCCATCATCCGATCCTGCCATGATCAAATCTTTTTCATAAGGTGATTCTGCTACTGCGAAAATGGTACAGTAATATTCTACGGCTGTATTGTCTTTGGTAATCGGTCCACCAGAAGGGCCTAGTTTGCTCGGATCATTGCGCGTTAAATCCGGACTCACTAATTCCCAACTTTCACCTCCATTGTAGCTTACATGCAAGTGTTGAGATGCTGCGTATAATTTTTTGGTATTGTGTGGTGAAAAGAAAATCGGGAAGTTCCATTGAAAGCGATACTTCGCACCTTCTGCTCCGTGGCCCATTGGGTTATCCGGCCATGCGTTGATGTTTCGTTCTTCGCCCGTTGCGTGGTTGCGCATGGTTAAAAAGCCATCGTAGCTGCCACCATATACAACATCATTGTTGGTAGGGTCAATGGCAATGTGGCCGCTTTCACCACCGGCTGTGGGTTCCCAATCGCGCATACCAATTGAAAATCCATCCGTGCGATGAGCGATGCGAATGGTGCTATTATCTTGTTGCGCGCCATAGATGCGATAAGGAAATTGATTGTCTGTAACTACCCGATAAAATTGTGCGGTCGGTTGGTTCTCATAGGTCGACCAATTTTCGCCACCATCCATCGATACCTGCCCACCACCATCATCAGCAATAGCCATCCGTTGGTTGTCTTCCGGAGCGATCCAAAAATCATGATGATCGCCATGTTGCGCATTGAATGATTGAAAGGTTTTACCTCCGTCTTTGGATCGGTGATAGGAAACGTTCATCACGTACACCATGTCTTCGTCTTTGGTATCAGCATAAATTTTTGAATAATACCATGCACGCTGGCGCAGGTTGCGATCGTCATTCATTTTCTTCCAGGTAAGTCCGGCATCATCAGATCGATACACACCGCCATTGTCATTTTCGATAATAGCAAACACGCGGTTAGAATTTACCGGAGATACAGCTACACCCGAAATTCCCCAGAGCCCTTTGGGCAATCCTTCGTTGGCAGAAATATTTTTCCAGGTTTCTCCACCATCGGTGCTTTTATAAATGGATGATCCTTCGCCACCACTTTCTAAACTATAAGGTGTTCTGCGGATGCGCCACATCGAGGCATACAGAATGCGCGGGTTGTTGGGATCCATACATAAGTCAACCGCACCGGCATCGGCATTGGCAAACAAAACACGCTTCCAGTTTTTGCCACCGTCTTCACTTTTATAAACACCTCTTTCCTGCGATGATTTAAATAAGTCGCCAAGGACGGCCGCATAAACTACATCCGGATTTTTAGGATGAATGCGAATGCGTGGAATGTGTCGTGATTCTTTCAGTCCGCTGAAGCTCCAGGTTTTTCCGGCATCGGTTGATTTCCATAAGCCATGTCCGTACGAAACATTGCCGCGTACGGTACCTTCTCCCTGACCTACGTAAATTACATTATTGTCCCATTCGCTTACCGCGATCGAGCCGATGGAACTTCCAAAGAAGCCATCTGAAATATTGGTCCAAGTGCTTCCACCGTCAATGGTTTTCCAAACACCACCACCGGTGCTACCCATGTAGAAGAGGTTAGGTTTTCCGGGCACACCAGTTACGGCAGCAGAGCGACCTCCCCGATAGGGCCCGATGTTTCGCCACTCCAGGGCGCCATAAAGTTTTTCATCAAAAGTAAGGGTAGGAGCTTTGACATCTTTCTTTTGTGCACTCACGGTAAGCGATGCGAATAGAAAGAAAATGACCCAATGGATTTGCTTCATAGTAAAGTTGATTTAGGCTTGAAATGACAGTTTAAGATAAAAATCAGAATATCGCCAGTGGATTTTTATAGGTGGCAAATGCAGGTAAGGGAAGGAGGGAAATGGAATATTCAATATTCTGGTTTATTTTGATGCAAAATTACTATGGAAGAGCGAAGCCTAAAGCCCCTTTTTAGTGTGCCCGTAATTGTGGCGGCACTCGGATATTTTGTAGACATCTACGACCTGTTGTTGTTTAGCATTGTGCGCAAGCCAAGTTTGGCTAGCATGGGTGTGGCCGAAGGTGATTTGTTTGCGCAGGGCGAATTTTTGTTGCAGGTGCAAATGACCGGCTTGTTGGTGGGTGGGTTGATTTGGGGAATCATGGGCGACAAGCGTGGAAGACTTTCTGTATTGTTTGGGTCGATCTTACTTTATTCGCTGGCGAATATTGCCAATGGTTTTGCAACTACGGTTGATCAATATGCGGTGCTTCGATTTATTGCAGGCATTGGTTTAGCAGGGGAATTAGGTGCCGGTATCACGTTAGTTTCTGAATCGTTGCCAGTTCGCTTACGCGGATACGGAACTACGTTAGTTGCGGCTGTCGGTTTGCTTGGCGCAGTGTTTGCCAACTTTATTTCAAAACGTTTTGATTGGCAGATCGCATACTTCATTGGAGGAGGCTTGGGTTTGCTTTTGCTGGTGGCGCGAGTTAGTGTTTTTGAATCGGGCATCTTTTTGAAAGTAAAGGAAGCCAATGTGCAACGCGGAAATTTCTTTCAACTCTTCCAGCAAAAAGAGCGGTTCATCAAGTTTATAGGATGCATTTTTATGGCGCTTCCCATTTGGTTTGTCATCGGGATTTTGATCACATTCTCACCCGAGTTTGCAGATAAGTTGGGAATACAGGGTGTCGTTTCGGCAGGCGATGCGGTGATGTTTAGTTACCTTGGTTTAGCAGCCGGTGACATGGTGAGTGGATTGGTAAGTCAGGCATTGCGATCGCGAAAGAAAGTAGTTACCATTTATATTTTCCTTACCATGATTTTTGTGGGATGGTATTTGTTTGCGCCTTTTAAAAGTGTGGATAGTTTTTATTTAAATTGTTTTCTGCTGGGCTTTGGCGTAGGCTATTGGGCGTTGTTTGTCACCATTGCAGCCGAGCAGTTTGGCACTAACCTGCGTTCAACTGTTACGACTTCAGTTCCTAATTTTATCCGTGGCACGGTAGTTCCGCTCACCTTGATATTTAAATTCTTACGTCCACAGTTGGGTACAGTCAATGGCGCCTTGGTGGTAGGTATTGGCACAGTAATCATCGCATTTTTAGCCTTACGATTAGTAAACGAAACCTTTGGCCGCGACTTAAACTTTTTAGAAAAAGATTAGACTGGCGCATCTTCCGCTCCTTTATTTTTCTTCTTTTTTACAGAATAACCTACACGCGGCTTTGATTGCCCGTGTTTATTGTTATTTTTCATTACCGATTTACAAAATGCAGTCCGATCTGTTTGGATATTATTTTTGTGTTTCGGCAAAATCAACAGGATATGAACTTCCCCACCATTATCCTTTTGCCATGCGCAATTCACAGTAGCTATGCTGCTTGGAGAAAGTCCATTTCTCAATTTCGTACCTTTTTTCATCATGCTGAAATGGATTAATCTATGAATTCATTCTATCACTTTTTCATTGCCCGATTCGAACAAGAGGAGGAAGACTATTCCCGGGCACGGCTGATCATCAACTTTACGATCATTTCGATTAGTCTCAGTTGGTTGTTTGCAGTGCTTCACGCGCAATTTCAGTTTCACATTCCGCAGTGGCTATTTATTTGCTATGGTGTGGTGCTCATCATCGTATTATTTGTATTTCGTTTCCCACTTAGCATATCGCAAATGGCGCATACCATTATTGCGATGGGTTGGGTAAGCTTCCTCTTCGGTATTTCGTATTCCGGTGGCATTTATTCGTTGGTGCTTCCATGGTTGTTGCTGATGCCTTTGATGGCGAACTTACTCATACATCAGAAAGCAGCCATCGGTTGGCTTGTGCTCGCTGCGCTCTCGTTAATTTCTATTCTATTCTTTTTCGATCACCAGCCATTGATTTCAGATGACAAAGCGGTGTGGAGGTCGTTGATTGGAAACATTGGCTTAGTCGTGATTGTCTTTCTTTTCACCGAATCATTTTCGCGATCGAAGGCGCGACTACTGAATGCACTCAAAGAAAGTAATGCCGATCTTTTTGAGCAAAAGGAGGAAGTGCTTACCCAAAACGAAGAGCTCACGCAACAGCGCGATGAAATCACCGTTCAGCGTCACCATATTGAAGAGCAAAATGAACTGCTGCGCAAGCAGTTTGAGCAAATTGAAAAGACAAACCAAGAACTGGAATTGCGTGCATCTGAGATATTCAACCGAAATGCAACACTGGAAGAACATTGGCATACATTATTAAATATTTCAAAAAGCCGAAGTGTGAACTTTGGTGATAGTGTAGAAGCGCTGCGAGATATTACCAAAACAGCAGCGCATAGTTTAAAAACGCATCGGGTAAGTGTGTGGCAATATTTGAAGGAAACCAAAAGCATCAAATGCCTGATGCTATATGAATGGGATACCGATACATTCAAGCAAGATGAAGAACTGCAGGAAAAAGAATTTCCACGCTATTTTGAAGCTTTAATGAAGGAAGAAGTGATTCCGGCCGATGAGGCTGAAACAGATCAATATACATTTGAATTCAAAGACAATTACTTACGCCCCCATCACATCCAATCGATGTTGGATACGCCTTATTTCTTAGATGGAAAACTGAGCGGTGTCATTTGTTGCGAGCATCACGAACATCGGCATTGGTTGCCCGAAGACATCATTTTTGCGCAAGCTCTTTCGGATATTGTTTCGCTTATGTTTCGTGCTTTGCAGCGCAGACAATATGAGGCACGCATTCGTGAACAGAAAAAAGAAATCACACGCATCAATCAAAGTTTAGAACAGCGGATCAAAGAGCGTACCCACGAATTGGAGAACCAAAATCAACAACTGGCAGAATATGCCTTTATTAACTCGCACTTATTGCGTGCGCCACTCTGTCGTATGTTGGGTCTGATTCACCTGATTGAAGTTTCGGATTTAAAGTTGAAGGAAATGGAGCTGGTCGATCACTTGAAAAAATCGGGGGACGAGTTGGATGATGTGGTGAAACGGATTAACAAAGCGATCGAAAATGGTGACCATTTTGGTCGTGAACATTTGGACAATAATGATAACTTTGTGCCCAAATTATGATGAGGAAAATCCTTTGGGTTCTACTCATTCTTTTGCTGCATTTCCCTGCTGTGGCTCAGAACCGTTCCTTGATCGACAGCTTGAGAAATCAGTTAAATAATGAGAACACAGAAAGTCAGTTTAATTTACTAAGCGCACTTGCGTGGGAGTATCGCTTTGCGGCTCCGGATAGCACTATCTATTTTGGAAATTATGCTTATGAGTTGGGCAGCCGGTTAAAGCTTAAAGTGAATTTAGCCAAGCCGATCAATTTTGTAGGTGTAGCCTATAACTACAAAGGCAATCGAATCAAGGCTTTTGAGTTCTATCAATTGGCCAATCAAACAGCCGAGACGCAGGCTGATACGGTTCAGATGGCGTATGCCAACAATAACATTGGTCGATTATTGTTCGAGCAGGGTATCGTTGCTAAGTCGTTCAATTATTATGTCAAAGCGCTCAAACTCTTTACGGCCACCAACGACCTTTCGGGCATTGCTTATGCGAAGCAGAGTTTAGGCAACCTGTATCGTGTGCAACTGGATTATAGCAAAGCAGAGCAATCGTACAAAGACGCACTTAATATTCGATTGCAATTGAAAAACAATCGGGACATCATGGCGGCTTATACCTATTTAGGTGCGCTGGTGCGCGAAGCCAGCCAACTTGATTCATCGAATGCTTATTTCTTAAAGGCAGATTCTGTTGGCCGATTAACGAATGATTTGATTAACCTGGCTGAAACCAACATTCTTTTAGCTGAAAATTATCTCCGTCAGGGTCAGTTAGAGCGGGCTCGTGAATTAGGCGAGAAAGGTTTCAAGGTCATTTTAAAGCACAACAACCGCAGAATGTTACCCCAAGCGCAATTGCTGGTAGGTAAAGTGTATCTGGCCAGTAAAATGTATGCCAAAGCAATTGTGGAGTTTACAGCAGCCCTCCGGGTAGCGAAAGAAACACAGTCATCGGCTTTTCAAATGGAAGCCTACTTTCAATTGGCCACTGCTTCGAGCCTGATGGGCAAAAAGCAAGATGAGATTGGCTATATGAATCACTACCTCGTGTTAAAAGATTCTGTTGAAGATTTGGAGCTTGCCAGAAAAGTAGAACGGCTTCAATTTGAATTGCAGATTGAGACCAAAGAAAAAGAGAACGAATTATTGAAGTTACAAAAGGCGCAAACCGAAACAGTTGTCAGCCGGCAGCGATTAGTGAATATTTTATCGTGGGTGGTAATTATATTTTTGGCGGTGCTGGCAATCATTACCTGGCGAATCAGTAAACGAAGAAAGAATATAAACGAGCAACTCGCCTTGCAGAACTATCAAATCAACACGCATCAGCAGGAGATTGCTGTCCAGAATGAAGTATTGTCAAAGAGAAATCATCTGTTGTCTGAAATCATCAATGAGAAAGATACACTGATGAGTATTGTGGCACACGATTTAAAGGCGCCACTCAACCGAATTACAGGACTCGTGCAGTTGATTGAATTAGATGGTGAATTGAACGAGCGACAAAAAGATTATGTCGCCAAAATCAAAGAATCTACTAAAGGTGGTTCGAGTTTGATTACAGACTTGCTCGATGTTCATGCCATGGAAGAGAACAATAACTTACCTTCTCCGGAAGCGTTTGACTTGTCTAAAATAATTAATGAATGCATCGCTTCGCAACAAGTGGTAGCAGTAGCAAAAAAGATAACCATCGACTATCATCCCTATTCGGCTACCGTGGTTACCGATAAGTCGTATGTCATTCGCATTCTAGAGAATTTGTTGTCCAACGCCATTAAGTTTTCAAAAAGTGGTAGCACGATTTGGGTCAGCGGAAACGTAGCCGATGGAAAAATTATGATGAGTGTGAAAGACCAAGGCCCCGGTTTTACGGAAAACGATCAGCTCTTTTTATACAAGAAATTCAAACGACTCAGTGCTCGCCCTACCGCGTCTGAAAGTTCAAATGGTTTAGGACTCGCGATTGTAAAAACACTCATCGACCGATTGAATGGTTCCATTGAATTGAAGACAAAAGAAAAAGAGGGAAGCGAATTTATCATTACACTTCCCTCTTCGTAAGAATCTAAGGGCACTTCTAAAAACGCAATTTCACCCTTCTCCTTGTGGAGAAGGGAAAGGGTTGAGGTTAAGAAAGACGGTTTTTAGAGATGCCCACAATTATTTCGAAAGAGCCTGCTCTAAGTCGGCAATTAAATCTTCTACATCTTCTACGCCTACACTCAAGCGGATCAATGTATCACTCAATCCGTTTTTAATGCGTTCTTCTTTCGGAATGCTGGCGTGTGTCATCGAAGCAGGGTGATTGATTAATGATTCTACACCGCCCAAAGATTCGGCCAACGAAAAGAGGGTGACACTCTCCATCAAACGAATCGCTTTATCCAATTGATCATCTTTCAATGTGAATGAAAGCATGCCACCAAAGTCTTTCATTTGCTTTTTGGCGATGGCATGATTCGGGTGATCCGTAAATCCGGGCCAGTACACTTTTCCTACTTTCGGATGTTGACGAAGATATTCTGCAATCTTTTTTCCGTTGAAGCAATGACGCTCCATGCGCAAGTGCAAAGTTTTGATGCCGCGCAACACTAAGAATGAATCTTGCGGTCCGGGTACTGCACCACATGAGTTAGCAATGAAAGCCAAATCTTTGTAAAGCTGTTCATCATTGACCACCAAGGCACCCATGATCACATCGCTGTGTCCTCCTAAATATTTAGTCACCGAGTGCATCACAATATCAGCACCTAAATCCAATGGATTTTGCAGATAGGGCGATGCAAACGTATTGTCAACGGCTACTTGAATTTTATGTTTTTTTGCAATGGCTACACAAGCTTCAATGTCGATGATGCGCATCAATGGATTGGAAGGTGTTTCCAACCAAAGTAGTTTCGTTTTTGAATTAATCAACGGCTCGATGTTCGCAACGTTGGTTAGATCAATAAAGTGAAACTTAATCCCCGTGCGCTCATACACTTTGGTAAAGAGGCGATACGAACCGCCATATAAGTCGTTGCTGGTAATCACTTCATCACCCGGATTGAGTAAACGCAACACCGCATCGGTAGCACCCATGCCGCTCGAAAAACACAATCCGAATTTTCCGTTCTCCAGTGCAGCAATATTTTTTTGAAGCTGATTGCGCGTAGGGTTGGCTCCGCGTGCATAGGCGTAACCTTTATGCTTGGCAGGTGACTCCTGCACATAAGTAGAAGTTTGATAAATGGGTGTCATGATGGCACCGGTAGTAGGATCGGGTTCTACACCTGCATGAATTGCTTTCGTTCCGAATTTCATTGCTGAAGATTTAGATATGAGAAATGAGACTTGAGATATGAGAAGAAGCGAGTGTGTGTTAAACACTCGTTCCTAATCCCATCTTTGTTTAAACTAAATGCTCTTGTTGATATCGAATTTTTCGAGGTAATCCGCTACTCTGCGCACAAAGCTTCCGCCCAGCGCACCATCTACCACGCGGTGATCGTACGAGTGCGACAAAAACATTTTGTGTCGAATGGCAATCGCATCGCCATACGGTGTTTCAACTACAGCGGGTTTTTTCTGTACTGCTCCCAAGGCTAAAATAGCTACCTGTGGTTGCATGATGATCGGTGTGCCCATCACATTACCAAATGATCCAACATTCGAAACAGTAAAGGTACCGCCTGCTAATTCATCGGGCTTCAATTTGTTTTCGCGTGCGCGTTTCGCTAAGTCATTAACAGCTTTCGCCAAACCGCTGATGTTATATTGATCGGCATTCTTGATAACAGGCACAATCAGGTTGCCGGTAGGCAATGCCACGGCCATCCCGATATTGATGTCTTTCTTTTTGATGATACGGTCGCCATCCACCTGCACGTTGATCATCGGAAAATCTTTGATGGCCATCATGACCGCTTCAATGAAAATAGGAGTAAAGGTGAGCGAGTCGCCTTCTCTTTTTTGATAGTCGTTCTTCCACTTATTTCTCCAGAACACGATGTTGGTTACATCGGCTTCTACAAATGAAGTAACGTGTGGAGAAATACGTTTGCTATCCACCATCCGTTCGGCAATCATCTTGCGCATGCGGTCCATTTGAATAATTTCATCGCCACCGCTGATCGATGCGGGTACGAGTGGAGCCGAAGAAGTGCGCGGTGTACTGGCGATTGTTTGTCCCAACTTGCGTTGTTGCACATAGTCGAGCATATCTTTTTTCGTCACACGGCCTTCCGCTCCGGTGCCGGAGATGCTTTCTAATTCAGCCAATGCGATTTGTTCTTCTTTGGCAATGTTCTTAACCAGTGGCGAATAGAATCTGTTAGCGTTTTTGAAATCTACTGCTTGTGGCGCAGGTGCTGCATGTCCATTAGAGGCAGCGGCTACGAGAGGAGCGCTTGCAACGGCTGGAGTAGGAGTGGAGGTAGTAGATGGAGTTCCGGCCGCTACATCGGTAGTGATGATCGCGATGGCTTTTCCTACTTTCACCACTTCGCCTTCTTTGGCCAATAATTCTTTCAATACACCCGCATAGATAGATGGTACTTCTGTGTCTACCTTATCGGTTGCTACTTCCAACACACTTTCGTCTTGCTCAATCTTGTCACCCGGTTTTTTGAGCCATTTCAAAATGGTCGCTTCCATGATGCTTTCACCCATTTTGGGCATGATCAGTTCTACTTGTGCCATACGCGGAAATAGTTTAAAGTTCCAAAGTTACTACTTTTATAGAGCGATGCTAACGATTGAAATCAATCAGAATTTGATTTTGAGTTTACTGCACTGAGCGAAATTTATTTTCTTGTAATCACCCATTTTACCTTTTTTAATGCGTCTGTTTTCACTTCGTTTGCCTTCACGGTCATTTCATTTTGGTAAGCTGAGGCGAATCAAATTTAAAACAGCAGCCGATGCCATCCGAATGTTGATCATACGATCTTGCGAAAGTTGCAATTTTTTGGTGATCGTCTGATGTTTATCTGAATACGCAATCCACACCATGCCCACGGGTTTTTCGGGCGTGGCGCCACCGGGACCTGCAATACCACTGGTAGCTACACCAATGTCGGTGTTGAATTTGGCACGCACAATATTGGCCATTTCGATAATGGTAGGTTCACTCACTGCTCCGTATTTCTCCAGAATTTCAGGCTTCACACCCAACTGACGCATTTTAATTTCATACGCATACGGCACCATGCTTCCTAAAAAATAATCAGAGCAACCTGCTACCGAAGTAATCAAATGAGTGAGGTATCCTCCGGTGCAGCTTTCAGCCATCGAGATGGTCAACTTACGGTCGCGCAACATTTTACCGATGGCTACTTCAATCGGCTCATCGCCATAGCCATAGATGTATTCCCCGGCAAAGGGTTGTAGTTTTTTAACGAGCTCATCGATTTCTGCTTCCAATGACGATGATGAAGAACTGAAGCCAGTCAACCGAAGTTTCACTTCCCCTAAACTCGGCAGATACGCCAACTTGATGTGAGAAGGTAATGATTTTTCCCACGTTGCAATTTTATCCGCCAGAAAAGATTCGCCTATGCCAATGGTGCGAATGACTTTGTGATAGATCTGCGGAGTTTGAAATGTTTCTTTTAGTTTGGGGATGACGCGCTCGGTCATCATTTTCTTCATTTCGTGTGGCACACCCGGCATCGACATAAATACTTTGCCATTTTTTTCAAACCACATACCCGGTGCAGTGCCAATAGGGTTGGTGATTTTGGTGCAGCATATCGGGAGAGCAGCTTGTTGCTTGTTGATCTCGGTCATTTCCCGGCCACGGCTTTTAAAGAAGGCAGTTACTTCGGCCAACGCTTCTTCGTGAATCTGCAATTCGCAGTTAAAATATTTAGCGAGCAAAGGTTTGGTCAAATCATCGCTGGTGGGGCCGAGGCCTCCGGTGATCAACACAATGTCGGCACGTTGTTCCGCTTCCGCGAAAGCGGTCAGAATTTCATCTTCCTGATCGCCTACGGTAGTTTTACGAATTACTTTAATTCCCACTTTGTCGAGTTCCACACTCATCCATTGCGAGTTGGTGTCAACAATTTGTCCGTACAGAATTTCATCTCCAATGGTGAGTAGTTCGGCAAGAATTTTCTTCATGATCCTTTAATTAAAAACAGCAGTTCCAACAAAAATTAAATTGGCCAACAGGTAAATGAATAAAATTAAGCGCGAGCCAATTTTGTTCACGCGAATGCACTTTTCTTTTTTGCCGGCATCGTACAGGCGCAAGCAGATTGCAGAAACCAGTAAAATACTGAAGATGGCAAAGAAGGTGAGTGTATGGAGGCTATCAACCAAGGTAAACGTAGACGATTCCGGTAATAATGAATCAATAATGTATTTGTTACCGACCGCGGCAAACAAACCGCCTACCGGCAACCCAAAGCGAGGCTCGTGTTCCCAGGGCTTTGGCGCAAAGCTGATCATGGCAATCAAAAAGGCGATGTACATGCCAAGAAAGATCTTCATAAACAAACCCAGCGCATCGCGTTGCAAATCCATCTCAATCAGAAAAGAGGAGAAAGTTTGTGGGTTGCGGCCGGGGCGCGAATCGCCAAAGCCGGTTTTATACTCATTGGTGCCTACCGATACTTTGAAGTTGCGAATGTTCCAGCCGTCAATCGCTTCCGTGGGACTGAATTTACTGCCTGCTTCATCGGCTTGAAAAACCATGCTGCCTACATCGTATTGTGTGTTTTCGATTTGCATACTTAAATGCTGTTGGTCAAACGGAAAATCCTGCACATTCCATTTTTCCTTCATGGTAGCCTTCATCTTCATCATCACCCACGCTTTCCCGTCAAGGCTGTCAGCAATTGGCGGAGATTGCTCGTAGCCTTTGGCGGTGGGCATGTCCAATTGCTTGGTAAAATCGTATTTTGGATTGTTGTAGATAAACCAAAGCCAAAAGCGGGCGGTGTATTCTTTATCGTGAAAATTGATGTCGTGCACACTCAATACATAAGCACCCACTTTAATTGTGTCGGCCTGCCCGAAGGCGGGAACGGCCGATACCAGGAAGAATGCGCAAAGCAATGATCGGAATGACATGGGATTCGGATTAAGCCTGCAAGATAACCACTACCACACTAAAACAAACAAATCCAACCGCAAAGCGGAAAATTGCTATTCTTGGTGTAATTTTCGAGTTGAAAACTTAATAACCCTTACTTGTTATGCACAGCATTTTACTCGCAACCCATTCTATTGTCCGCTATTTCTTATTGATTGTCTTGATTATCGTTATCGTGAGGTCACTCATGGGATGGATGAATCGCTCTTCGTATAGCAAATTAGATGATAAATTTAGTTTAGGATTGTTCATTTTAACGCATACTCAGCTGCTGCTGGGCTTCGCATTATTCTTTATCAGCCCACTCATTATTTTTAGTGGCGCGGCCATGGGCGATCGGGTAGCACGCTATTGGCTTGCCGAGCACAACACCGGAATGATTTTGGCGATTGTGCTCATTACCGTTGCCCGCATTTCTTCTAAGAAAATGAAAGACGATGTATTTAAGCACAAACGCATGTTTACCTTAAATGCCATTGCGTTATTGATCATTCTCGTGATGATTGGACTCAGTCACCGCGGGTATTTTTCGATTACGTATTAAACATTGGCTCCACACTAACCCCCAACTAATGAAAGCCTCGTTTCTAGCAATTCTTGTTTTCCTTTCTACGTATGCGCTGGCGCAAGAGATCAGCCCGCGCTACGAGTTGGTGAAAATGAATGATAATGTAAACACACGCTACAACGAGGTTTCGCCTGTCATTTCACCCGATGGCAAGAGCCTCTATTACTTTGTGGCCAACCATCCGGAAAACAATTATGGTAAGGAAGGAAGCCAGGATATATGGATTTCTACCCTAGATGATAAAGGGCAGTGGACGAAAGCAACGCATGCCGGTTCTCCGCTCAATCAAAATCGCTTTAATCAGGTTTTCAGTTTCCTGCCGGACGGTTCTATTTTTATTCGTGGAGGCCGCTCTAAAAATTCGAAAGGGTTTTCGCTCGTAAGCTCCGGAGGCAACTTTACGGAGTTGTTGGTAACCGACTTTGACAAGATGGATAAAGGCGTTTTCAATGGCGCTACGATTTCAGCCGATGGAAAACAAATCATCATGTATTTTGCTGAGAAGGAAAAAGATAAATTCAGCGACCTGTATTTGTCTACCAAACAACCCGATGGTCATTATTCAAAACCGGTTAAATTAAAGATCAGTTCGATTGCCGATGATTACGCACCGTTTCTCGCACCTGATCAAAAGACGCTTTATTTCGCCAGCAATCGCTTTGTAAAAGAGCGCGTGGGAGGCAGCGATATTTATAAAACCACACGCTTAGATGAAAGCTGGACCAATTGGTCGGAGCCGGTCAATTTAGGTCACGCCATCAACACACCTTCCGAAGATGCGTACTTTTCGATTGATGTGCACGGCAACATTTTTACAGCGCGTGCCGGTAATGTAACAGATGGAGGAAATTTCGATTTGCTCATTCTCAAACCAAGAAACATTAAGATCACCTTGGCGGGAAATGTGTTCAACCAAAAAACACAACAGCCATTGGTAGCAGCAATCGAAGTAAAGATGAAAGAGCAGAAGCCGGTGAATTTAAAATCGGGTACCAACGGAAAATTTGAAACACGCATCCCTGAAGTTGCCGGTTACACCATCACCGCTGCATCCAGCGGATTCTTACCATTCGTGCAAGATTACAAAGTGCCTGCCAAATTAGTGCGCGATACTACGTTGCACGTAGAAATAGGATTGATGCCGATAGCCAAACAATTGGCACTGGCAGGCGATGTGGTGGATAAGAAAACAAACAATCCGGTGCCGAATGCGCGCATCAACATTCTTTCGAAATCAGATCGCACGATTGAATATAAATTGAATAGTGCGGATGGAAAGTACGCACAAGACATTCCGGGCTTGGGTTGGTATGTGTATTCTGTTTCTGCGGAAGGTTTTCTCAATGCCACCGACAGTGTGCAGGCCGAGAATCCGGACATTACTCCGTTGGTGAAAAATATTTCCCTGACACCCATTGAAGTGGGCATCACCGTGCGATTGAAAAATATTTATTTTGATTTTGATAAGACCACTCTCAAGCCGGAGTCATTTGTTGAATTGAACAAAGTGGTGGATTTCTTAAAACAAAATCCGAAAGTATCCATCGAAATTGCCGGCCACACCGACAGCAAAGGATCGGATACTTACAATGAGAATCTCTCGCAGGGTCGCTCACAATCGGTAGTCGATTATTTGGCCAGTCAGGGTATCGATGCTTCGCGCTTACAGGCACACGGCTATGGCGAATCCAAGCCCATCGACAGCAATGAAACGGAAGAAGGGCGCGCCAACAATCGAAGAGTGGAATTCACCGTGTTGAAAATGTAAATACAATCAACGCGTAAGTGTTGATTTTTCTCCTTCGTGTCTTTGAGCCTTTTGTGGCGATAAAAAAATATAAAAATAAAAACCTATGAAGAAATTCTTAGCAATTGCACTATTCAGTGTCTCCACATCACTATGTGCTCAGGACACCATTCGCTATGCCGTACTTTCTGCGGGTAAGCCGAGCGGTCAGCAGTGGATTATTCAAAACGCACCGGACGCCTACACGCTCTTTTACGAATTTAATGATCGCGGTCGCGGCCCGGGATTGACCGTGCAACTAAAAACCGATGATAAAGGCATTCCGGTGTATCGGTTGGTAACCGGCTTTGATTATTTCAAAGCACCTGTGAATGAAGTGTATGAGTTGAAAAATGGCGAAGCGCGATGGAAAAGTGCTACCGAAAACGGAACTAAAAATATGACCGCACCATCACTTTATTCTCCCATCAATTCTACTCCCGCAGAAATCGAGTGGATGTTGCAAGCAGCACTACAACAAAAAAATCATCAGATCGAAACACTGCCTTCCGGATTTTTGCAAGTCAAGCACATTAAAAATCATACTACCAGCATCGATGGAATCAGCGAAGAGTTAGAACTCTACTCGTTTGTTGGGGCCGGTGGCCCTCCAACACACGCATGGTTTACACCGAAGAAAAAATTCTTTGCTTCCGTGAGTGGTTGGAGTGGAGTAGTTTTAAAAGGTTATGAAAATACGGTAACCGAATTGTACGAAGCGCAGAAGCGAGCCGAGCATGATTACTTTGAATTGCAAGCCGATCACTTAGTTGAATTGAGCGATAAGCCGGTGGCTTTTAAGAATGTCACTGTTTTCAATTCCCTTACGGGGAAATACCTAAAAGACCAAACCGTAATTGTAGAGAACGGTTTGATTCGGGAAGTAGGAAAAGCATCGAAGATAAAAATCGAAAGCACGTACAAAGTCATTGATGGAAACGGCAAAGTACTGATGCCCGGTTTGTGGGATAACCATGCGCACTACAGCACCGAGCAAGGGTTGTATCATCTGGCCGGTGGTGTTACCAATATCAAAGCTTTAGGTAACTCACTCGATTTACCGGACACCAAAAAACAGGTTGACCGTGGCGAATTGTTGGGCCCCGAGATTAGCATTATGTCGGGCTTCAGTGATTTTGCAG
>JABFSO010000275.1 GCA_013140555.1 Cyclobacteriaceae bacterium
GCAAGATGTTTACGCGATGATCAACATGTCACCGAATATTGAAATCAATGATGGCAATGCATGGTTGTTAAATAACCCGTGGGATTGCAAATAGCGCGACAAGTAATTGGTGGTGACTCTCGCGTGTTCCCTCCCGATTCATTGAAAGACAAATACTGGAATAACAACTACCGATTGGAAGCGATCGTGCAGTTGCAGGAATTGGTAGAATCGAAAATGAATCCTGAAACATTTAAGAAAGTCACTTGTCCATCGCTCACACTCTACTATTATAAGAGCGAAACAGAACAAGACCCTACAGTGAAGGTGAGTGCGATGAAGACGATGAATGAACAACTGAGCACACCTGCAGACTTGAAAGAGATGGTTGCGATACCGGGCGCAGGAGGCCACGTGTTGGGCTCTCACATAGTTGCTAAAGATTTGCCGGCTGTGCAGAGTGCTGTAGACAAGTTTGCCAGAGAGAAGTTGAAAATGAAACCCGATTATGGTTTGCGTCCGATGACCTTGAGTGGATATAAGTCTAGTGTTGAAAGTAATCCGGCCAATGAGTTGGTGGATTTAGAAAAATTTATTCCGGGAGTAGTTTTAGATATTAAATATGCTACGGAAGACAATTTTACTAAGGCGAAGATTTACAAGAGTGCGCGTGCCTTTGCGCGTAAGCCGGTAGCAGCAGCATTGTTAAAAGCGCAAAAGGAATTCAACAAGCTTGGCTATGGCATTAAGATCTTTGATGGTTATCGGCCCTATTCGGCAACGGTAAAATTTTATGAAGTCATGAATGGCGATTCAACCTATGTGGCGAGCCCGTACAAAGGTTCACGCCATAATCGCGGGTGTGCGTTGGATATGACCATTTTTGATTTGAAAACGAAAACAGATTTAACCATGCCCACTGCGTACGATGCACCACAGAAAGAATCGTGGCCGACTGAGCCGGTGAGCGATCCGGTGATTCGTAAAAACAGAGAGACATTGATTTCAGTGATGGAGCGCAATGGATTTAAAGTGTATCGCACCGAGTGGTGGCATTTTGATTTTGTAGGGTGGCAGAAGTTTGCAGTGATGAATATTGATTTTGAGGAATTGAATTGAGGGTATGCTCTAAGGATGGTTGAGTTTAGCAACTGATACTTTATAATATTTATGATTAAAGAAAAATCAAAGCACTGGGCACGCGTCATCGGTATTCCATTAATGGTTGCGTTTGCTATCCGTTTTTTATTCGATGTAAATAGTTGGGAAGAATTGTGGAATGTAATGACCATTACATTTTTTATTTCGTTGCCCTATTTAGTAGGCGTGTTAACCATTTATTTATCAAAAATAGAGCAAGTACAAAATTGGGCGTATTCCGTGTTTGCTCCATGGATACCGATCTTTGTTTTTTTATTTCTTACACTACTTCTATCTATTGAAGGCTGGGCTTGTTGGATAATGGTTTTACCTTTGTTTCTTTTGTTTGCCAGCTTAGGTGGATTGACAGGCAGATATTTCAAGAGAAGAAAATCAAGGAACTCAAATCGCCTTCATATTTCATTAGCCGTATTGCTTCCGTTTTTTATTGCACCCATCGAACGGGCAATTGCTGAGATACCCGGGTTCTACAAAGCATATACATCCATTGACATTGAAGCTAACCCAGCAATTATCTGGAGTAATGTTACGCGTGTTCGACAAATAGAATCTTCCGAAGATAGCCGAAGCCTCAATCGTTTTTTGCAAATACCTCGCCCGCTGCGCGCGGAGCTTGACTTTGAAGGTGTTGGTGCCAAGCGTGAAGCGATATTTGAAGGAGGATTAATCTTTGATGAAAAGGTGATTTCGTATGAGCATCAGCGCCACATGAAGTTTTCCATCCGAGCCAATACTTATGAAATACCTTCTACCACGTTTGATGAGCATGTATTGATTGGTGGAGAGTTTTTTGATGTGCTGGAAGGCACTTATGATTTAGAAAAATTGAGTGAAGGAAAATACCGTTTGCATTTGTACAGCGAATTTAAAATGACCACCTCTTTTAATTTTTATGCCAGTCTGTGGGGTAAATGGATTATGTCTGATATTCAAGGGAATATTTTAGAAGTTATTAAAAATCGAAGCGAGAGGTCATAGCTAAGATTCGAATTGATATTCACATGCCTTATCAAGGAAGAGCTAAATTTCATAGGCACCCAGAAAATTTTGAGGTGACGGTTACTCCCCGAATCGATTGGATTAATTTTGTCTTCTATATGTTTTGGCTGGGCACTTTGAGTATTCCCATCAGCCAGGTAATCATTCATTTATTCGAAGAGCGACCCACCGAGTGGATTCCCTACGCATGGCTTTTGGGCATAGGTTTAATAGGTATCAGCTTCTTACGTTCTTTTTTGTGGATGCTACTCGGAAGAGAGATTATATCGGTGAAGCGAGGAGTACTGAAAATCAGAAAACAAGTTTTGGATATTGGATTTACACGAACGTACACCATTACAAAAATTAAGGAATTAAAAATCAACCCGGCCGCAACGCCTGAACTTTGGCGCAAACTAAATCACCCCAGGCGCATTAGTCTGATGGAGTTTGAATACGAATCATCGACAATCAAATTCGGAGCAGAATTCGATTTAGCAGAAGCAAATTTGATTTTGGAAGAGTTTAAGAGGAATAAGAGTTTTAATCCTTCTAATTTCGCTGTTGATTCTGGTAAATGGATAGAGGAAGAGGATGAATATGTGAGCGTTGACAATTTTCTAAAGAAGTTAAATATAAAGTAGTTTTTAATTGTTTGACACCATGACTACCAACCAACAACCCCATTTTGCTCCTGAGCTTCACATTCCAAAGCAAACATTCTCCATCGACTTTTATCTAAAATTCGGTGCAACCGAAAACTTTTGCTTTCGCAATGACGATGGAAGTATTCATGTGGCAGAATTGGAATTCCATGGAGCCATCTTTCATGTCCATGAAACGATGCGCGATGCACTCGAACCCATTAGCGCAAAAGGCGTTACCGCCATCATTGGTTTATTTGTCATGAATGTAGAGGAAGTAATGCATAAAGCCATTCAGGCGGGCGCAATCGAAATTAATCCGGTAACCGATTATGATTATGGCTACCGCCAGGGAATGTTCAAAGATCCCTTCGGACATTATTGGCAAATACAGATGAAGATATAGAGTTGTACGTAGGACTTGCTCAACCCTTCAAATTGTCATGGGTAAAAAGCAATTATTAATTACTACTTTTACTTAAGGAGCGATGTGCTGTTATGAAAACAAGCATTGGCTTCGATAACCCCACAAAGTAGTAACATGAAGCAGTATTCTTTTAAAGACGTTTCAGTTTGTGAAATGTGCGGTGACCCAACTGCAAATCACAAAGTACTGGGTCAGCGATTGAATAAAACCCAAGGGTTTCGTGCAAAGAAAGCAACCGGTATTTCGGTAAGCGTAGTGAAGTGTACAAATTGTCAACTGATTTATTCTAATCCACAGCCCATTCCTTTTGATCTACAAGATCATTACGGCACACCTCCCGAAAATTATTGGAAGGAGGAGTACTTTGTTTTGCAACCAGACTACTTCTCTACTCAGATCGATACCGCTAAACAGCTGTTGAAACGCGAAACAAACATTAGGGCTTTGGATATTGGAGCGGGTTTAGGCAAGGCTATGATTGCTATGCAAAGCAAAGGATTTGATGTATATGGTCTCGAGCCATCCGTACCTTTTCATGAGCGGGCGATTTCAAAAATGAAAATTGATTCGAGTAAACTCAAACTGGGTGCCATGGAAGAAATTGAATATGAAGATGCATATTTTGATTTCATTTCTTTTGGAGCCGTATTTGAGCATTTGTATGAGCCTTCCAAATGTTTAGAGAAGGCGCTGAGATGGTTAAAGCCAAATGGTATTATTCATATAGAAGTACCTTCTTCCAATTGGCTGATCGGCAAATTTGCGAACTTATTCTATCAATTGTCGGGAACGAATTACGTTACGAATCTGAGTCCCATGCATGCGCCATTTCACCTATATGAATTTGGTCTGGAGTCATTTCAGAAGCTGGCGCCAGTGTTGCATTATGAAGTAGAGAAACATTATTTCGATGTTTGTTCGGTTTATCATTTCCCAAAAGTATGGCATCCACTGCTGCATCGATATATGAAAGCAACTGATACCGGAATGCAATTGACGGTTTATCTTCGTAAGAAGTAGTGTTAATTCTTTCCTCATTCATTGGCTGTAAAAAAAGAAATTATAAATTGTGGTTCACATTACTCTATTTTATCCATGAAGGACTTTATCACTTTAGCTTTAGTACTGATTCCTGCGCTAAGTTCCGCTCAGTTTGTAGCGAAAATGGAAATAAAGGAACCTATTGAAGGATTATGCGATCCGAAAGATGTGTATGCATTATTACCTATGTTTCAAGGACAAGAAGAGGCAACATGCCCGGGTACTCGAGAGGATATCCTAGCAAGACTGAATGAGGAAGTACAGTTTCTTAAGGACAACCCGAAGTTCAATGGTAAGGGAATGATCGGACTCATCATTAATTGTAAAGGACAGGTACTTCAATGCAAAATGGACAATAAGACAAAGAGCGAGGAACTGGATAAGCAGATAGAAAAAGTATTTAATTCACTAGGTGAATGGAAAGCCGGTAAGTTAAATGGAAAAGATGTTGATTCTTCTAAGCTATTCAGCTTTAAAATTAAGAAAGGCCAATTTGTTTGGGAGTGAAACGGCCTTGCATGACCTCCTTCAAAACATCATTGAGAAAAAGTAAAAACAGCCGAATTTGATTGGTATGCTTGTATTAATCATCGTTGTACTTGTCGCTCTCTTATTTGTAAGGGCTGCCAAAGGGAAACGGAGTCCTGAAACATGGGGATTGATTGGCCTAGTATATTATTTAGTAGGCAGAGTACTTTTT
>JABFSO010000312.1 GCA_013140555.1 Cyclobacteriaceae bacterium
ATCTTTAGTTGAGAAGGGTTCACTTGTTCTTTCCAGCGTTTTATCAAATCGCTCCTTTTGATCAAACCACTGATCGTACCATTTGTGATGGCTCTTTGACTATTGCGCGATGGCTGACCGAGATAAGATATGTCATTGGAAAATTGTTCTGCCGTGCGGGTTTCGGAAACCAACCCACTGCGAAAATGATACCAGCGAAAGGCGCGCCTTAAATTTTTCTTTGAGACCGTTACCCAGCCATGATAACCACTCGCGCGACCTGTCCATCTTTGCGCTAAGATCAGATTTCGATTACTCCGTTTTGATCGTTTAAACCAAATGCCAGGATGAGTACTGTTCATTTGGATCGACTGTGTGTCCGGTAGTCCTTCTTCGATCGGGACTTCATCTGATTGTCCTGCTGCATAGTAACAAATTACGGATAACTGATGGGTCACAGTTTCATACGCAATGCCGATTCCTATTTGTGAAATGCGAGAATCTTTAATCAATCTTTTGAAATCAGTAGCTGCTGACATCTTCTTAAGAATGTTTTGTGCTGTTTGTCGATAGGTTTGGTTGCGATAGTTGAAGTTCCAAATCGGTTTAAAATAATTGATCGGCTCTTCTAATTCGGTTACCGCTTCAAGCGAACCGAAAGTTTTCATATCAATCGGTATTCCCTCCAACCTTTTTGTGAGCGTTAATTTGGCTGAGACCGCATCGATTTTCTTAACCGATGAGTACAAAGCGACACTTTCTTGCGACAATGTTTGTAGCTGAGCATGGAATTGTAATGGCCCGTTGCCTTCTTTTTTTCGAAGACTGTCGCAGGAGCGTTGTATCAATCGAGCGAGATAAGATGTGTTGACATGATTCGGATCGATGATGAAGTCCGATTGCGCGAACAGCAAGGAGCTATTCAGTAGTATTCCAATCGCAATTAAAATTTTCTTACCCCAAATCATTAACCAATCGGATCCAAATTTCTTTCACTCCACATTCTATATATAATTCGCCACTGCTTTTGTATAACTTAATCTTCTTCGCTTGAATTAGTCACTGAAAGTTTTTAAAAAAGCTATGTACCCAACGCCCGATTCAACATCGATTTATCTCCTGTCATTTCCCAATAGATGAGTGGCACGGGAATGATTCCTTTGCGATTGAAGTCGTCCATAAATTCTTTCAACACAAATTTGCCTTCGCGCTGACGGGCATATTCGGCTATCAATTGGTCAATCAAAATTTTTCCCATTACATAACTGCTGCCGTAGCCGGGCTGTTGCAGATAAAATTGTTCTTCATGTTGAATCGTTCCTCCATCGGCAGGAAGCAATCCCCACGGCACCCATTTCGATGCATATTGCGTTGCCTGATCAAACGTATACTCTTGTCCATGTTGGCGTAATCCACCGAGGCCACGCGCAGCACGTTGTGCAAGCATGATGTAAACTAATTCTTTAGCACGCGGACGTTTTTCCAACATGCCCATATTCATCACTAATTCTTCCATGGCTGTTGCCATCCCTTCGGCACGACTGTCGAAAATATTATCGAGTAATGGCACATTGCGAATAGCACTTTCGTAAGGCTCTTCGCGATTGCGAGCTAAGTCAATCCAGTGATTGTGATGGGCGCGCATCGGCATTGGGTCGCGGTAGTCCACTTCATCAAAGAATCCACGCAGTTCTTTCGTATCCACAAACTCATGAATCTGCGCACGCATAGCTGGGTCCATGTACGGCTTCATGGTGATGATCTCTTGCTTTTCAAAAAAGTCGAGGTAGTCCTTCACACCTTGATGAAGTAATTTCTTATAAGCTTCGGCATTTGCCGCTTTTTCAAGTTTTGGCAAGTTTCGATTTTGATGTTCCATCAGCCGCAGAGCACTGTGCGAACGATAGAGTTCACGCTCCAACAATGTTTCTTCCGATTCATAGGTTAATGGAAGGAGGTGAACATTTTTCAAATACCAAGTATAGTTTTCTTTTCCGACTCCGGAAATTCCGGTTTTGGAAGGTACCTGCGTTGTTAACCATTCTGCAAATTGATCAGAGGCTTGCTGCGCTGTACGTGCTGCTGCAGCCAGATCGGGATATGTTTTTTCAATCGATGTGGCAAATGCATTTAAATCACTGCTTTGTTCTTTGATCGTTCGTATGCTCGTTACCCATAAGTCTTTGGCATTGCCGGTTAAGTTCACTTTCGCTTGTTGATAAACAGCCGGTGCTTTTCGAAGTTGGGCAGCTATCGTGGCCGCATCTTTTTCTGAAAGTGGTGATGAATAGGAGGGGAGATCGACTGCACCATACATGTTGGCGCCTTCACGCTCGGGCACATCCGATGGATACGGATAGAACCACACATAAAATGCCGGATCGCGCACCCACGGTTGCTTTACACGATGATCAAAATCAAGGCTATTCATTTCTGCCCACACCAAATACCAATCCACCTGATGTTTGATCGGCCATTGGGTGGTATCAAATGCATTTAATCGTGCTTGCCACTGCACCAGTTCTAGTTGCTGCTTTTGCATGGCCGCTGCACTGTAATCGGCTACTCCATTTACCAATTTAGGAGTATGAAACTCGCGCCATTCATTAAACAATGTCACTAATTGCCCATAATCTTTCGTTGCAGGCAACTGGGGCGAGGTGTCTTTTTGCTTCTGTTCGCAGCCTAAAAAGGTAAACAAACCGACTAACAAGAGGAGTGATCGTGTTGATTTTATCATAACAAAGCAATGATTGTACAATGACATCCCTAAATCTAGGTACTTTTTGACCGTATTTAAATTTCTATTCGCAGATTGTGCGGAGTTTTCTTCGCTTAGCCTTAACTTGCAGGGAACCGAAAAATTGGAATCCATACAACTGGCCATTTTAGGATTAGAAAAAGCAATTCATCAACCAAACAGTCAATTATGGCCAAATCGCAAGAAACATGGAACAAGAAGGAAATGGAGAAAAAGCGTCTTAAGAAGAGACAAGATAAAGAGCAGAAGAAAGAAGAGCGGAAAGCAAATGCTAAAGATGGTACCTCTTTTGAAGATATGATTGCGTATGTAGATGAGAATGGCAATCTGAGCTCAACTCCTCCTCCCATGGTCAAGCGTGCTATTAAAGCGGAAGATATTCAGGTAGGTGTGCCCAAGCGCGTAGATGTGGTTCAAGATACGGTCCGCAAAGGAATTGTTACCTTTTTCAACGATTCGAAAGGGTATGGATTTATCAAAGATCAGGAAACACAAGAGAGTGTGTTTGTTCACATGAATGGATTGATCGATCCAATCAAAGATAATAGTAAAGTTACCTTTGAAGTAGAAATGGGTCACAAAGGCCCTAATGCAGTTAAAGTACGATTAGCGGTAGGTTAATTGTAGTCTTGATTGATGATGGCTGTCAGGAAAATGATTACCCACCATTTTCTCCATTAAAAGTTTTTAATTTTTTGAAGAGGTCTTATTACTTCTTTCCTACCGGAAAGATAATGCCGCCCTCCCAGGTCCATTGCAAACTGTAAAAAGAATGTGTGGCTTGGCCATCGTGCTTGCTACCCATTTTGGTATCTGTGTAATTTGCAAACGCACCTTGCATGTCCGATTGCACGAAGAAGTGTTTCAAAAAAGAAACGCGCACACCTAAGCTTGTAGCAGCTACCCAGCCATGGTAATGAAAGTAGCCCAAATCCTGATCTTTTAAAATGGTCGAAATAGTATAAGAGATAAGAGGCCCTACACCCACTTTTCCGATGGCACTTACCTGAAAATGTTTGTGATTAAATATGTCTTGCTTTTTAGTAAGATTGAAAAGCAGATAGTTATTTCCATTGGTATGCTGCAAATGCAGCGTGTCTGGGTTTAAAGGCGCTACCCGATCAATGTGCGTTCCATGAATTTGTCCGCTCAACCGAATGTTCTGCCAATCGGTAACCACATACTTCAAATGATCCCACGCAATCTCTACGCCTAAGTTATGCTTGTCGTTAAACTGATATCCAATGGTAAGGTCATATTGCGGAATCGTTAATCGATCGATGTACCAAAAGTCTTCCATGTCTGGTTTATCGTGCGCAGTGGCATCGTAGATGGTGAAGTCGTAACTCTGAGCAGGATCCGGATTGTTGTTAACAAAATGAATGGTGCTGTTCGAATACCAATCGCGGTTATATCCCCACGTAAAATATAACTCCCCTCGTTTTTTAACTGGTGGTGTTTCAGAAGTCTGGGCACTCAATACGAAAGATAAAAAAGAGAATAAAATTAAAACTAAATTTTTCAAGGGTGCAGCACGTTTTTAATCGCGCGCAAAAATAAAAAAAGTAAAACTGACTATCTTACTTTTTAGAAATACTATCATAAAATATAGTTCAGCTATCGTTTGCTGCTTTTCAGTTTACCCTTATAAGTTTTCTTAAAAAGCTCGAAACGGGGTATAGAAACGCCCATTACATAGCCACTGTACGGATTGTGTTCAATATAATCCTGATGATAATCTTCGGCCCTGTAAAATGCGGTCAGTGGCTTTATTTCCGATACAATTGGGTTTTTGAATGATTTGGTATAATTGACTTTCGCTTTTTCTGCGAATTCTTTTTCCTGAGGTGTACTATAGAAGGCAATGGATCGGTAAGAATTGCCGCGGTCGGGGCCTTGCTGTTCAGGCGTAGTGGGGTCGTGAGAGGTAAAGAAAACGTTCATCAATTCGGCATAGGTAATTACCTTCGGATCGTAGTAGACCAACACCGTTTCGGCATGCCCGGTGGTTTCGGTGTTCACCAACTCATAAGTGGGATTAATCGTTTTGCCTCCTGCATAGCCTGAGACGGCTGAATCTACGCCTATCACTGCTTCAAATATATGCTCGGAACACCAGAAGCATCCTTCCGCGAAAGCGGCCACCGCCTTACCGGGCGCGG
>JABFSO010000151.1 GCA_013140555.1 Cyclobacteriaceae bacterium
TCTGGTGAAAGACTTTGCGCCAATTGTATATGTAATTGGTCATGGATCGAGTAGCGTAAACAATCCACACTATGCCGCTTATGATTGTGGTGCGTGTTCCGGTCGAGCAGGCTCAGTGAACTCACGTGTAGTTTCTTTCATGGGCAATCACCCGAAAGTGCGCGAGGTGCTGAAAACGCGCGGCATTGATATTCCGGAGACGACCCAGTTTTTGGGTGGTTTGCACGACACTACGCGCGATGAGATAATCTTCTTTGATGAGAATTCACTTTCAAAGAGAAATCTCGAATCGCATAGTAAAAATGAAGTAACATTCGCGAAGGCGCTTGACTTCAATGCCAAGGAGCGGTCGCGCAGATTTGAATCGATCGATTCTCATTTAACACCTGCACAAATTCACGATAAGATTCTGACCCGCTCAGTTTCTTTGTTTGAGCCAAGGCCTGAACTAAACCACGCTACCAATGCACTGTGTGTAGTAGGTAGGAGAGAGCTAACCAAGCATTTGTTTATGGACAGGCGCTCGTTTATGAACTCGTATGATTACCGGGTGGACTTAGATGGAAAGTTTTTAGTGAATGTATTGCGCCCTGTTGGCCCGGTGTGCGGTGGTATTAATTTGGAATACTTCTTCTCACGTGTGGACAATCAGAAGCTAGGAGCCGGAACAAAACTGCCACACAATGTGATGGGGTTGATTGGTGTTGCCAATGGTATTGATGGCGATTTGCGCCCCGGCTTACCCAGTCAGATGATTGAAGTGCATGACCCGGTACGCTTGTTGGTGATTGTTGAGCATTTCCCTGAAATCGTTTTGCAAGCCATTCAGAAAGAGGCGCCCACCTATGAGTGGTTTATTAATGAGTGGGTTCGCTTGGTGGCTGCGCATCCCGAAACACATCAGTTGTATTTGTTTGCAGAAGGAAAATTTGAAGTTTATCAACCTACTGTGAAGCAAGTAGAGAAAGCGGCTAATCTGGCTGCTGTTTTCGAAGAGAACCCCGAGAATTTACCTGTATTTGAATTAGAAAGCATTTAAGATTTATCAGAGATGAAATCATTCCTAGAATTTTTTATACTCATTCCACTCATCGGATTTTTGGTGAGTTTGCTTTTGCCGCGCAAGAATGAAACGCTGATTGCCCGCTGGTCATTTGTTTCAGTTGCTACACATATGATCAGTTTTCAAGTGTTTTTGATTTATTGGTTAATCGATGGCTACGATCCGATCAACCTGAAAGATTATGTGTTGTACCTCACGGATGGCTACGAATTCTTCCTCGATTTTTATTTTGACAAGATCACCGCTGTTTATGTATTCGTTGGATCGTTGCTCACTTTCATGGTGGCGTTGTACAGTCGCGCGTATATGCACCGCGAGCATGGCTTTAAGCGGTTCTTCAATACCATTCTTTTCTTTTATCTGGGATACAACATTGTGGTGTTTGCCGGAAACTTAGAAACGCTGTTTATCGGT
The DNA here is from genome assembly GCA_013140555.1 of Cyclobacteriaceae bacterium. Classification (GTDB taxonomy): domain Bacteria; phylum Bacteroidota; class Bacteroidia; order Cytophagales; family Cyclobacteriaceae; genus ELB16-189. The sequence goes on from JABFSO010000151.1 coordinate 1,478, forward strand.
TGGGAAATTTTAGGGATCAGTTCCTTTTTGCTGATTGCCTTCTATCGCGATCGCTACCTGCCGGTGAAGAATGCCGTGAAGGTTTTTTCGATTTATCGCATTGCTGATGTCGGGTTGATCTTAGCCATGTGGATGAGTCACCACTTGTGGCACGAGAGCATCACATTCGATAAACTGACCAATGCCGAGTTGATTCACTCGCATTTGCAAGAACACAGTTGGGTAGGCATTTTCATTGCACTGATGTTTTGGTTATCGGCCATTGCGAAGTCGGCACAGCTTCCTTTTTCATCGTGGTTGCCCCGTGCTATGGAAGGCCCCACACCGAGTAGTGCTATTTTCTATGGATCACTATCTGTGCATCTGGGTGTTTTCATCATGCTGCGATCGTATCCCTTCTGGGAGAATCAACTTTCGGTGCGCATTCTCATCGGGATAATGGGCTTGCTAACCGCCATCATTGCCACCGGTATTGCACGGGTGCAATCTTCCGTGAAAAGCCAGATTGCGTACAGTTCGATTGCACAGATCGGTTTAATTTTTATTGAGATTGCAGCAGGTTGGGGCGCTATCGCCTTGGTGCATTTTGCGGGCAACGCATTCTTGCGTACGTATCAGTTGCTGGTATCACCTTCCGTAGTGAGTTATTTGATCCGTGAGCAGTTTTATAATTTCATGCCGAAGCTGCGCTCGATTGAAGATTCCTTTCCGAAAAAGATGCAATACACCTTATACATTCTGTGCATCAAAGAATGGAACCTCGACTCGTTTATGTATCGCTATTTGTGGAACCCGGTGAAGTGGCTCGGACAGAAAGTGGATTTTCTAACATTGGGCCGAGTGGTAGGCTTCTTCGTGCCGGCCTACATTGTGGGGCTTTTTCTCGTGTACAATAAAGACCTCATTTCCGAAGAAGTACAACATGCACTTCCAATTGTGTTCTCGTTGATTGCGTTGATTTGTGTATTGAAATCTTTTACCGAACGCAAGCAGGCGCGCATGAGTTGGATGCTCGTGATCATGAATCACTTTTGGATTGCGTTGGCTATTTCATTTAATGAAAACTTCAGTTTCACCGACATACATATTTATCTGAGTGGTATTACAGTTGCCGGCATATTTGGATTCTTAGCCTTGCGAAGACTCGTGTTGCTCGAAGGCAATATTGACTTGAATCAATTTCATGGACATTCGTATCGTCACCCCAAAATTGCTACTGCCTTTTTGATTGCATGTCTGGCGGCTACCGGTTTCCCGATATCACCTACGTTTATTGGAGAAGATTTGATTTTCAGTCACATTCATGAAGATCAATTGGTGCTGGCACTCATCACATCATTGAGTTTTATCATCGATGGGCTTGCCATCATTCGCATCTATGCGAGGATATTTTTAGGACCGCACTCGAAATCGGTTTATGAGATGGCGTACCGGTCGTCTTAGCTGACAGTAGTTAAAAGTTAATAGATAAAAGTTAAAGGTTAATTGTTAATAGTCCGCGGAACGGATAACTGTTAACAATTAACTTTTTAAAGGTTAACTGTTTTTCTTATTCATCAGATAGAGTAGGGCAAGCGCATATCCTTCCATTCCAAACCCGGTAATCAGTCCGGCACACTTGGCGGTGATCAGGCTTTTATGTCTAAATTCTTCGCGGGCGTAAATGTTGGAAATGTGAACTTCTACCACCGGAGTTTTGATAGCACCGATTGCATCGTGAATGGCAATGGAAGTATGCGTGTACGCACCGGCATTCAGAATAATGCCATCGTAGTCAAAGCCCACTTCGTGTAGTTTATTAATCAATTCACCTTCAACATTGGATTGAAAGTAATTGATCTCAATCGTGTTGAAACTCGCTTTGAGGTTTTCAAAGAACGCTTCAAAGGTAGTGCTTCCATACACTTCTGGTTCGCGCTTTCCTAACAAGTTGAGGTTGGGTCCGTTGATAATTTGAATCTTCATCTTGCAAATACTTTCAGCCAATATAATCAAAAGTGCCTTTTACTTTCTCGCACTCCGTAAAATAGTTGCATTTTTGTAAGTATGAGCTGGCAATCGTACATCAAACTATTCAGCGACTATCTCAAGTTAGAGCGGTCGCTGTCGGCCAATTCCATTGAGGCATATGTGCGCGATGTGGAGAAACTTGATCAATACGTTTCACTTCATCATGTGGGCTTGAGTCCGCTGTCCATCAAAGTCAACCACCTGCAAGGGTTTCTGGAGTTTATCAACGAACTCGGCATGAGCACGTATAGCCAGGCGCGCATTTTGTCCGGACTGAAAGCATTTTTTAAATACCTGCTCTTCGAAGAGCTGATCGACAAAGACCCCACGGCTTTGATTGAAGGACCCAAGATTGGCCGCAAGCTGCCGGATACTTTAGAATATGTTGAAATTGAAAAATTGCTCAGCGCTATTGACTTATCTACACCTGAAGGCGCCCGCACCCGCGCGATGCTCGAAGTGTTGTATAGCTCAGGCTTGCGCGTATCAGAGTTGGTTGAATTGAAAATTGCCAACGTCTACCACGACATTGGTTTTTTGCGTGTGATTGGTAAGGGCAACAAAGAGCGGCTCGTGCCGATTGGCCGCGAGGCATTGAAGTATCTGAAGATTTATGTGGATGAAGTGCGTGTTCATGTGCCGGTGAAAAAAGGATTTGAAAGCCATGTGTTTTTAAATAATCGCGGCAGCAGCTTGTCGCGCGTGTCGGTTTTTACAGCCATCAAAAAGTTGGCAGCTACGATTGGCTTGAAGAAATCCATCAGCCCACATACGTTTCGCCATTCCTTTGCCACCCACCTGATTGAAGGCGGTGCCGACTTACGTGCTGTACAGGAAATGCTTGGCCACGAGTCCATTACCACTACCGAAATCTACACCCATCTCGATCGCGATTATCTGCGGCAGGTAGTGCAAGAGTTTCATCCACGCAGTTGATTTTAGTTTTTATTACCACGAAGGCACGAAGAAGAAAGCAAGCGGCTATACAGACAGCCAAAAAGTTTATCTTTGCGGCCATGAAGTTATTACTCGCATTTGTTTTTTGTTTAAGTGGCTGCGCCTTGTTCGCTCAGTCCTTTAAAGTAGAATATGACAAGAACCGAAGCCTCAACTACATCAAAACCTATCAGATTATTCCGGGCGAAATCACTACTCCCAAAGATCAAAAGAAAACAGGCGATGCTACGGTTCATCAGTGGGCACAAGAATCAATTGCTACCCAACTCGAATTCTACGGATTGCAACGTGTGGATACCCTTGCCGATGTGGTGGTTACTTATGTGTTTGGCATGCTGTCGCGCACCAACTTTGAAATGCTGGGCCCATTGGGACAAACACCTGGTCGCGGCATTGAAGAAAAGTATACATATGAGTATCAGCAAAGTACTTTTGTGATCGATCTCAA
>JABFSO010000274.1 GCA_013140555.1 Cyclobacteriaceae bacterium
AGAGTTGATTATGGAAGTGGAAACTACCAAGCGCACGGATGTGTAGTTAGCCTAATTAGTGAAGAGCGGAGCCACGAGTAAAATAACTAATCGTATCATATTGATTTTTATCCGGTGTAACATGTCCATTCGATTGTTATTTGCTTGCCCGCGAGCCAAGGTCAAATAAAGTAATTCAAAACACAGTACACCTGAACCAGAGAAACGTTCAATTATTTAAGAAAATAGTTGTTGAAGAGTCACTCTTGCTTTTTGCTGATCAGTTTTTTCACAAACTCCAACTGCCGGTCGTAGTTGTTAACTAAATCCGAAGGTTCAACCGCTACGATGTGATCTGGTATGGTGCCACGTCCTATTTGGAATTGCCCCCGCGTGGCATTTGAATAATACACCAGTGGACTGCCAATTTGAATTTTTGATTTGGGGAGTTCTACATGAATGAAACTAGCTCCGTTACCTCCTTCATAGGCACCACCGGATTCCATTCCGACCAGCGTACCCACCTGATATGTTTTACAAGCAGCCAAAAATTCTGCTGCTGACGAGAATGAGCGCTCATTTTGCAAGATGTAAATATTGCCTTTAAACCGATTGGCTTTTGGAAGTTGAGGTTGCAATTCTGCCGTCACCTCCTGGCGTAATGTAAATGTGCCGTCCGCTTCTTTCTTCAATTCTTGTTTTAGATTTTTTCGATCGTCTGCCGAAAGATCTGAATAGGTTAGGAACTCAGAGCTATCCGTAATGGCATGCATCTTCTGGTAATAGCGTACGGCTGAATCCTGTTTCATTAAAAAAGTAAACAATTCAACACCTTGAATATCCCAACCTCCGGAGTTGCTCCGCACATCGATAATCAGATTGGTACACTTTTTAGATTCTATTTTCTTCATGACATCATCCATGAATTTTTTCATTCCTAATCTCGCTGTTTCACTGGTTGTCATTCCCTTTCCGCCAAATCCATCGAATCGGAGAAGAGCGGTAGCCGGAACATCAGCAGGAAAGGACAATCGCCAAGGCTGTTTGTGTCGTTGGTTGTACAATTGATTCGCTTTCTGATTGATTTTATTTTTCGTGTAAGCCCTTTCGGTAACTCCGTATTTCTGAGCCGGCACGGTTGAGCGATAGAGATTTCCATTCAAGTCTTTGAACGTTACGTCAAACTGATCGGGGCGTTCGATCAATGTGTAGTAAAACAAACAAAATGATCCACCTTGCAAAGCAGTATTCTTCGACACCTCAATATATCCATCCGACCAATAATGTTTTTTGATCGTCTGCATGATGCTCTCTGAAGAGCGACCATTGATTTGCACTAACTGGTACCCCAAAGTAATCTGTGAATCGGTGCTGCCATTAAAAATAACGTACAGGTTGTTGTCAATGGGAAATAAGAAAAATGGAAATGTGCGGATGTTTCCAATGTAGCGATTGAGATCAGCAGTGGGTAATGCGTTGGTGTGCGCACAACGAACATCCGCTACGACCGATAGAACACTCTTGTAAAACGAATAGAATGGCAATGGCTTGTTGAGCAATTGATACACGCTATCCAGTTTTATCTGCATTTTTTCCTTTGGCAAGTAGCGATAGAGCCCGGGATGTGTTTCTGTGAGCATTCTTCGCAGATAATTAAAATCTTTCTGCATCTGCTCGGGCGAAAGCATTTTCGTAGCGAGCGTATCCGGTTGTGTGAAGCCGATTAAGGGAAAAAGTAAAAGAATCAGAAAAAGATGGCTAAGCTGCTTCATTTGTTATTTTTTGCAGTAAAGAAACGCAGTAGAGGTCTCCTTTTCTTCTCAAATCTAGATTTGAGCGTTGATTTAGCTCATTTTTTGTTGCTGAGTTATAAATTCGGTAGGCGATACGCCTGTAGATTGTTTGAAAGTGCGCTGAAAGGTAGCCTGCGAATTAAACCCACATTCAAAGGCAATACCTGTGATAGTGAGATGCGGTTGCGATTCCAATAATCGCTTCTTTACTTCTTCTACCCGGTATTGGTTAACGAATTCATTAAAGCTCTTTCCGACATGCTGGTTTAATACAGCCGAAATTGTTTTCTGTGGAATACCCGTTGCTTTCACCACATCGCTCAACGACAGGTCAGGGTTTAGAAACATTCGATCCTGAAACACTATTTTTTCTAAAGTCATTAAAGTTTCTAGAACAGTTTCCGGATTAATGGATTTCGAAACAACAAACGGTCGTGCTTTCAAATAACCATTGAACCCTAGCCAGTACACCATCACCGTCAATGGAATGTACACAGGATACCATCCCACCCAATCGAGCAAATCATCTGACAATGAAGGAATAAGGTAAGGCACTAAGTGCAGCAACCAAATGCTTTGAAAAATAGCAAAGCTGATTAGAAATTGTTTGGGCCAATCTAAGACTTTGATATTACGATTCACTATCCACTTTCTCCAAGCGAAAATAGTATAGGCAGTTAAAGACACCCATCGTGGGAAATCTCCATACACATTGAATTTATCAATGAATGAATCCCAGAAGATATACTCGGTTATCGCAAATAAATTAACTAAAGCTCCAGCAATAAAGAAACAGTGGAACAGGTTAGGGAAAAAATCAATAATGATGGGAACGAAATGAATACGATGAGATCTGTTGAGTTTAAAATCAGGTGTATACAGTGATTCTACGTAAAAATAAATCAATGGCCCAATGGGCATGATGATGACTAACGGAATAAACAAAGACACAGTATTCCAGAAAAAGGAGTCCTTTATGATGTCTTGGTTGAGTATGTAAAGATTCAAACAAGCAAGGGAGATTAGAAAGAGGATTATAGCCAGCAACTTATTGGCATACAACTTTTCTTTTTTGTGATAAAGCAATAAGCTAATAATGAAGCCCTGAATGGCTCCCAGCAAAATGAGGTTATCTAAGAAATTTTTCAGTTCCATTTAAATGTGATATACCCAGTCCTTGTACTGGCCATCGGTAAAATTGAAATCCGTTCGTCTTTGAAAATGCCAATCCAAGGGTTCAATGGATATAATCCGATCGAGTTGAAGATTGCGATAGCCTTCTTTGCCTCCGGCTTTGGTGAACCCGCCCGTTTGCCAGCAGACCAACACAATTTGATTTCGGGAAGTAGTACACACACCATAAGGACAAACAAGTCGTGGCAATGGCTCGCCATCCAGCGAAATGCGACATCCCTTTTTGTTTTCGGATGCTTCCCAGAGCTGCTGTGTGATTTCTTCGAGTGACATACTATTTTGTATTCACGATTTCGTGGCTAAACTAATTCAAGTGCTATTGTAATTTAAAATCGAATCCTCCAAGGTCTTTCTGCTTTCGAAAAAAGACCTTGGAGGATTGGTTGTAAAAAGTAATTATTCGGCCACCGATGACTGAATTTTTACCGCCACCATCGCGGGCCACAGTTTACCAGTGATCAGCAACAGCTTGCTTTTCTTTTCGTACGCAATGCCATTCAACACATCGGCATTGGGATTGAGTGGAAATACCTCCTCGGCCAACTTCGTCATGTCCATGCGACCGACTACGTTTCCGCTAGTCAAATCGATCTTTAAAATGAAATTGGTTTGCCATTGATTGGCATATAGATAGCCATCAATGAATTCCAGTTCGTTGAGTCGCTCGGCTGGCTTGTCACCATCGGTTACAATTATCGAAGAAACTTCTTGCATTGTTAATGTATCGAGCAAATGAATTTTGTTTGTCCCATCGCTGACTAATAAATTTTTTCCGTTGTGAGTGATACCCCATCCTTCGTGTGCATAGCTAAACTCTTTTAATTTTTCGAAAGTGCGGAGGTCGTACACAAAACCTTTCTTGTTTTGCCAGGTAAGTTGAAAGACTTTGTTGTTGAGGATGGTGATCCCCTCACCAAAAAACTCTTTCGACAATTCCACTTTTTTATCTTGCTTACCCGATGCGATGTCCACTTCGGCAATCCAGGAAGTACCGTACTGCCCCGTGCCTTCAAATAATTTTCCTTGCTCTACCACCAGACCCTGTGTAAACGCATCTTTATCATGCGGAAAAACTTTGACGATGTTGTAGCCAATTAAATCGGAAGGAGCTTCCTTTTTTTTCGATTGGCAACTCAGTAGAAGTCCAACCGCACACAAGGCAATCAAATACTTTTGCATAAAAGTTTACTTTACGATTACAGCTTTATCGGCTTTCTTTACTAAACGTCCGAATGAAGTCAACTCCAATCCTTTGCTTTTGGAAAATGATTCAAACTCTTGTTGATGAGTTGCATCCACGCATACCAGCAAACCTCCACTGGTTTGTGGGTCGGCCAGGATCATACGTTGTGTATCGGTTAGGGCACTGATTTTATTTCCGTAGCTATCCCAATTGCGTTGCGTTCCACCCGGTGTTGATTTTTGTTGAAGATAGTCATGAAGGAAATCGAATTTTGGCACTCGATCAAATTCAATTTCGGCTGATAGATTACTTCCTTCGCACACTTCCGTGAGATGGCCCAATAATCCGAAGCCGGTGACATCCGTCATAGCGCTTACATAATTCAGTTTGCCAAAATCAGCTCCTACTTTGTTCAAAGTCAACATGGTGTCAACGGCTTTTTTCAAATGTGCTTCTTGAACGATTCCTTTTTTCTGTGCGGTAGTGGTAATGCCAATGCCAATCGGTTTTGTCAGGTAGAGCAATGATCCTTCACGCGCAGTGTCGTTTCGTTTTAAGTTTTCCCTTTTCAATTTGCCGCTCACTGCCAAACCAAACACAGGTTCTGGGCAATCGATACTATGTCCGCCTGCAAGTGGAATGCTCGCTTCGGCACACACTTTTCGACTTCCTTCCAAAACTTGTTTGGCTACCTCGGGGGCTATTTTATTTATTGGC
>JABFSO010000020.1 GCA_013140555.1 Cyclobacteriaceae bacterium
GCACCGGTTGCGGATTTAACTTACCAAAACAAATTAAATGGACAGCAAATTACGAAAGACGAATTTACAGCATTGCTTCCTGCAGACCAATCAAACTATGTGTCGATTGGGGTAATTCCTACATGTATTTCAGATCCGGGAGGTGCTCGCTTTTATTTATTGACAGATACTTACCCGACCGATGCAGCTATTGCTACCGCAGTAACCAACAATCAGTCTTTCATTAGATTTGTACATGCTTCTCCTAACGCTCCTGGTGTTTTTGTAAGATTGGTACCTACTTCGAGTGGCTCAACCATCAATTTAGTAACTTCTGCGGCTCAATACGTGATGTCAGTTGCGGGCGGTTTCAATCCATCCGTAGGTTCACGTTCTGCCACGGCTGGGTTCACCACAACAAGTACAGGTTCGGCTGCCACTACTTACAATGTAGAGATTCACTCTAATTCAGGATTTACTGCTCTTGTTTTGTCTGTGCCAAACGTTTCATTTACCCCAGGCAAAATTTATACTATTGTTGCAAAAGGATTGCTTGGTAAGACAGGTGCTTCTGGTCTAGCAGCTGTAATTGTAACTCATAATTAAAAATTCACCCGTAATCAATTACGAAATGAAAAAAATAATAACATTCGCAGCAGCTCTGATAACAGGATTATTCTTCGTTAGCAGTTGCTCTGATAACTTTAAAGAGGCAGCGGTTCCAACAGGCTCTACAATTGTCAAATTAGCAGATGCTAATCCTGATTTGGATATTTTAACAGCGGCATTAACAAAGACTGGCTTAGCTACCTCATTGGCAAATGTCAACTCAGGTTCCTTTACAGTATTTGCACCAACCGATGCAGCTTTTGTAGCATATTTTAATACGCTAACAATCGCACAGTTGCCTCCAGGCTCAGCTGCTCCGGGTACGTTTGACGAAGCTGCTGTTTTGGCCGCTGTTAATTTATTGGCAAATTCATACACCCCAGCGAGCGCTTCTTCTATCACTATTAATTCAGTGAGTGGAATCTTGTCTTATCACCTGATTAGTTCCAAGATAAAATCAAGTGCTATAACAGGCTCCCAAGGTTTTGCAACAATAAATGGGGCTCGTCTTTCTCTTTCAAAAGTAGCTGACAAAGTGGTTCTAAATGCGAACCGCACTGGTCAAAACGTAGCAGCCAATGGTGGTCAAAGTGTTGCACTAGATGTAGAAGCATCAAATGGTGTAATACATACAATCGATAAAGTGTTGATTCCTGTTTCCAACGCAAACATCTGGCTTGCTTCACTTTTAAACTTTAGTGTCAATTATGGAATAGCTCCTCCTGCCATTACGGTTTATGGAACTGTTCTAAAACGATATGTAGTAGAGGCACCGGCTATTGCAACTATAAACTTAGAAGATGCAACAGCGCTGGCACCGGTTGACGCTTCTGGAACGAATTATAATTTGCTTTCCATGGCTATTGCACGTGCTGAACTAGCCACATTGTTTATTACGACATCTACTCCATTTCCTGAATACACAGTATTTGCGCCAACTGATGCAGCTTTTGTAACTTTTTTAGGTGTGGCAGATGAGGCGGCCGCCAGAACAGCACTTAATGCTAAAACTCCTACGGAGTTAGCAAACATTTTGAAATATCATGTTATTCCGGGACGTGTTTTGTCAACGGACCTGACAAATAACCAAGTGGTTCCAACGGCTCTGACCGGTAAATCATTCACTATCAAAATTAATGGAGCTGTTGTTGCCATTACCGATGCAAAAGGAAATACAACTAGCACCATCACAAGTATTGACAACCTCACAAACGCTGGGGTAGTTCATCGTATCGATAAAGTTCTTGAATCAAATTGATATAGAAAAAATGTAAGGAAACATTAAGGCCACACAAGTGTTGTGGCTTTTTTTTAATTGTAAAAACTAATCAGACAGGTATGAATAAGAGATTTCTATTACTTTTAATATTTGTTACATCGATTTCTGTGCTTTTAGCGCAGCCAAACGCCAGATATATCCCGCCAGATGATCCAAATAGAGATCCCAACTGGGATTGGACAGTATGTTGTGTTGGTCACACTGTATATTATCAAACCCAAACAGGTATTCAAACTCGAAATAATGTTCAATTACCCTTTTTTACTCAAGGGCATGCTTTAGCAGATGCAGTATCAAACGATAAGAAGGACATGTGGAAGCAAGATGGTTGGATATTAGCCTATAGAGATTTTGGCACTCCTACAATTGCTCCTCCACTTCCATTTTTCGTTTTATACAATAAGTATAGAGGGGTCCTTCGGGTTATGATCTACAATGCAAGAGAATCATTAAGTTCTGCATTTTTAATGAGATTATCTCATCGATCTTCTTCTTCTAAGCCACCAATTTTTACTATGACTAATAATTCGTACAGAACATTAGGTGCGACTGCGACCGGAGATCCAAATCAAATAGAGTCAGTTTTAGGGAAAGTTCATCAATTAGATGATTGGTTTTGGGCTGACTTTGTAGTTGCAGGATATACACCATATTTACAAGATGATGCTGTTATTCATTTGGACTTAAGTTTAATAGATGAATCGAAGTTAACTTTAAAATCAACTAAGTTTACACTTGATCAGATCCTTGATAAAAGTTCAGTAAGTAATTCATTTGAAGATTTATCGGGTAAAGTTATAAGAGCGGTAGATCAAGGTAATCGTTTTTACTCTACTGTTGATAATGTTAGAGCTAAATTCAAAGAAACTTCTGAGCGAGACAAAGGTGAACCATGGTTAAAAGCCGCATTAGGTTCAATTGCCAATTCTGGTGCGGCTAGTATTGTGCCCCATATAGGCGGACTCTTAGGTTTCGTCAACTATTTTATTGGCGGCTCGCAACAGCAGCCAATGAGTTTCAAGGGCGCTCTTGAGATGGATGGAAATGTGACAATTACCAAGCCTTTGATATCATATGATTTTGCTCTATCAACTAAGATTCCAGAATTACCTGAATACTACAAACCCTTACAGGTAATTACATGGGGATTAGTTAATGTTACATTACCATATTCTTATAGGGATCTTGTTACTTATTATGAACCTACTTATAATTGCTCACCTTGTTATGATCCAGGTGGCTACGTTGATGAGTATGGTAATTATATACCACCATGTCAGGAGTATTGCGAATGGGTTGACAATTCCGTGACTGAAAGTGTTACCCATGTTATAGATATTTATGTTAATCCAAATTCAGGTATGACCCTAGAGTCTATAAAATATGCTTACATAGGCACGACAAATTCATTTGTATGGGGACCCGTTAGCCCGAATACTCCAGCTATAAAAAAACAACCCACTCCTTTGGTGCCTCTTAGAACTATTCAGACTACTACCAGAGGGGAAAAATATAGATTATTTGAACCTACTGTAGGTCAAGGTCTTACTGGTGCATGGGGTGCGTTTTTTGCTCTTGAATATACCTTTAAAGTAAATTCTCCAACTAAAAATTCAAGCAATACTGTTGTCGTATACAAAGTATATCCATGGGCAGCTTATTATTATCACCCTAATGTTAATGTTTTTGATTCATTTAACTATCAATCGGGTAATTCTTCAACAGCAAGAATAGATAATAGTAATGCCGACCAACAAATAATTAATGAGCAGGTTGAGCCAGTTTCAATAGAGAATACAGCCTCTTCAGTTTATCCAAATCCATTTTCAACAAAAACGACAATAAAATATCAGGTCTCGGAAGAGAGTGGATCATTTGTAACTATAAAAATTTATAATATTCTTGGTGAGGAAATAAGATTGGTTAATAATAACAAATTCCATAAGCGGGGAACTTATTTCATTGAATGGGATGGAACTTCAACTAGCCAACCTTTAGGGGCTGGAATTTATATTGTAAAGATGTTAATAGGAGATAAATTGCATAGTCATAAGGTTTCTATTGATAGGTAAGTTTCAACTAGTCGTTATTCAAGGCCACCTTCTGGGTGGCCTTTTTATTTTCCCTGCTTTTGGCTACTTTCAATAATGGCTAATCGCTCAGGCATTGGATTTTTGTTTCTTTTCGCCCTTCTGCTGCTGCCCCAGTGTCGCAAGAGTAAGGAAGAACTGCCTTTTTTGGCCGAGCCGGCTTTGGAACGCGATCTGGCAGAAATAAAAAAACGGGGCTATTTAGAAGCCATTCTTGATAATAACTCCATCAGCTATTTCATTTACAAGGGCACACCTATGGGCTACGAGTATGAGCTTCTTCAATACTTCTGTAAATCCATGAAAGTGCAACTCAAGATTAAAGTGATTTCAGGCATTGAGGAGGCGATTGATCAATTAAATAAAGGAAATGGCGATGTGCTCGCATTTCCCCTCACCGTCACGAAAGACCGTACTAATTATATTTCGTTTACAAAGCCACATTACACCACCCATCAGGTGCTGGTGCAGAAGAAACCAGCCAACTGGCGCATGCAACCACCCCAACTGGTGGATAAGAAATTGATTCGCAATCCACTCGAATTAGTTGGAAAAGAAGTACACGTCATGAAGGGCTCTTCCTTCAGCGAACGCATGAAAAACCTTTCACAGGAAATTGGAGGTGATATTATATTAAAAGAAGATAGCGCTACCGCAGAGACCGAGTCGCTGATTCGAAAAGTGGCAACCGGAGAAATCAAGTACACCGTCACCGATCAAACCATCGCCATGGTTAATGCACTCTATTATCCAAATCTGGATATCAATACAACCCTCAGTTTGCCACAGCAGATTGCGTGGGGGGTGCGAAAAAACTCGACCAATCTGCAACAAGCCATTGACCAGTGGATGGCACGTATCAAGCAATCCGGATTGTTTCAAACTCTCTACGACAAGTATTTTAAT
>JABFSO010000023.1 GCA_013140555.1 Cyclobacteriaceae bacterium
AAGAAGAATTGCGTCAAAGTAATGATCAGTTGGTAGCTACGAATGAGTATTTGCAAAAGGCGCAGCGCCAATTGGTGGAATCTGAAAAGATGGCCTCGTTGGGTCAACTCACGGCCGGTATAGCGCACGAGATTAACAATCCAATCAATTTTATTTCTGGAGGAGTGCAGGCCATTAATGCCGTTACGGAAGAGTTCTTAGAAAAGAAAGACCGCACCCCCGAAATGCTGGAAGCCACCATTCGGGATATTCAAGATTTAATGGGCAGCATCAACAATGGCGTAACCCGAACGGCAAGTATTATTACGGGTTTGAAAAACTTTGCGAGTCCATCGGATGATATTAATGATTCGATGGATGTAACGGAGTGTATCGAGAACTCCGTTATTCTGATGAACCGTAAGATTGCGGATCATGATATTAGCATAGAAATAACTTACCAGCATCATTCCCGAATTCCGGCTAGTGGTACCCAGATTAGTCAGGTGCTGATTAACTTAATAGACAATGCAATTGGTGCATTGAAGAATATGGACGGCCCTCGACATATTTCAATAGGAACCCAAGAGCTTGCCAACGAGCTGTTGATAAAAGTGAAGGACAACGGCACGGGCATTCCCGAAAAAGATCAACCTAGAATATTTGAGCCCTTTTACACAACAAAAGAAGTTGGCTCAGGAGTTGGTCTTGGTTTATCCATATCATTTTCAATAATCGAAAGACATAAGGGTAAGATTACGTTCGTCAGCAAGTCAGGCGAAGGAACTGAGTTTACAATTGCATTGCCATTGTCAATATAGTATCTGTAAGAAACTACAAGTTTCTGGGCTTGCTGGCAAGGTGAGAATTTAACTGAACCCACCGCAATTATGTTTCCGGGGTAAATGCCACTGCAAAAATCAGTAATGTTTTGAAGGCAACTTCTCCTGCTTATTCTCCGACTAATTTTTTACATATAACGAATCCGCTTACGATATAAAGCGAAAAAGCCGCTTTTGTAATCTTGTAAAAATGTTAATCTTCTGATTCTCTAAGCTTTAACTTCTGGCATTATTTTTTCTTACGCAGTTGAGTAGTACTCATTGGCAGCTACCTGTTTTTGCCTCCCCGGCCAATATACCTATCCTAAATTTATTGGACTGAATGAGAATCTTTTTAGCCACAACAATGATCTTTTTTTCGCTGCATGCTTTTGCGCAAAATCTCGAATTGATTGGCAAAGCAGAAGCCATAAAGGTATCGGGTAGCTTGAATGCAACAGCGATTGGTTACACGGCCATTGGCATCAATGCACGTAGAGATCCATTTAATTATTTCTTGTCAGGCACCGTTACAACCGATATATATGGTGTCAGTGTGCCGCTTAGTTTCAGTTACTCTAATCAACAAGTAAGTTTCCGCCAGCCCTTCAATCAGTTTAGTATTGCACCATCTTACAAATGGGCCAAGGTTTATGCGGGCTATCACAATCTCACCTATTCTTCTTATTCACTTGTTGGACACATATTTTCCGGAGCAGCTATTGAGTTGACGCCTTCTAAGTTTCGGTTTCATGCCATGTACGGTACTCTTAATCAGGCAGTAGAAGAAGATACCATTCGCCAATCGCAACCTACTTATAAACGCGTAGGTTTTGCAGTCAAAACTGGATATGGAGACAACCAAAACTCGATTGATTTGATTCTTTTTAAAGCCGAAGATGAAATCAATTCGTTGCTACAGCAACCAGTGAAATCGCAGATAGCACCAATGGAAAATCTGGTATTGAGTGCAATCATAAAAAAGAAGCTGGGAGATCATTTTACATGGACAGGCGAGATTGCCAGCAGTGCACTTACGCGCGATACCCGCGTCAGTCCAACCGATTTAGAAAAGGTAAATGCGTTTTCTCATGTAGGTGGTTTGTTTACACCTCGCGCCAGCACAGAATATCATCATGCCATGAAGACGAGTGTAGGATACACAGGCGGAGTATTTCATCTGCAATTAAATTATGAGCGAGTCGACCCGGGCTATCAATCTTTAGGCGCTTATTTCTTTAACAACGACATGGAGAATATAACGGTGAGCACTTCTGTGCGATTGCTGCAAAACAAACTCGACTTATCAGCGAATGTAGGCACACAACGCAATAATCTCAACGATGCAAAACTGAATGCGACCAGCCGAACCGTTGGCAATTTCACTGTCAATTTCAATCCCAGTCAAAGTTGGAATGTCACAGGCTCCTATTCCAATTTCACCACATTTACGAGAGTGAGGCCGCGCTTCGATCCTTTTTTTAACAACGCCCTCGACTCGCTCAATTTCTATCAGATCAATCAGAATATGACCGGATCGGTTTCGTATAGCTTTGGAAGCAAAGAAGTGAAGCAAGGCATTTTCTTTAATGGTACTTTTCAAATGGCTGATGAAACACCACAAGAAAATGCGCCATCGAATGATTCGCGTGTGTATACCGGTAATCTGGCGTACCGCTACAGCAAAACAGCATCCAATCTAACTTTGACAGCAGCAGTCAATTACAATCGTGGTGACATAGGTACTACCAACACCTTGTCAGTGGGGCCGAACCTCTCCGTTACCAAATCCTTTTTGGAGAAAAAATTGCGCTGCACATTCACGGCTACCTATAATCAGCAATTTCAAAATCAGATTTTGCAGAGTAATGTAATGAACCTGCGCGCCAACGGCAGCTATAATGTGAAGAAGAAACATACCTTCTCCAT
The DNA here is from genome assembly GCA_013140555.1 of Cyclobacteriaceae bacterium. Taxonomy (GTDB): domain Bacteria; phylum Bacteroidota; class Bacteroidia; order Cytophagales; family Cyclobacteriaceae; genus ELB16-189. The sequence goes on from JABFSO010000023.1 coordinate 2,730, forward strand.
CAATCTGGTGTCACTCACCAAGTTTGCCGCTGAGACGGACAAAATCGGATTCTCCGAATACACAGCCACCTTTAATTACGGATATAGTTTTTAATGAAGATGCGAATATATCTGAGTTATAGAAATTCTATAAAACGACTACTGGTTATTCTACTTTTGTGTTGGATAGGAGGTAAGTCGATGGATGCCATCGCCCAAACCTATCCCGTCAGCGCCACATTACAACTCACGCCACCGTACAGTGTGTATCTGTCCGATTACACCGTCAATGATCAGATGAAACTCCATCTGCTGCTGCGCGACTTGAACGAGCCAAGCTATCAGGTGCGCTTGTCATTGGTGCTGGAAGGTGTTGGCATCCGCATCGAGACCAATCCCAACATGGTGCCGCCACCGATTTTTATCGAAGGCGGAATACCAACGACACTTTCAGCGGAACACCTACAAAGACAAATACGATATCGCTAAAAATACGTGGTATTTATTCTTAGTACCCAATTCCGAATCCGGCCGTACACAAGGCTTCATGCCACGCAAAAAGCAAGCGGGCTTCATCTTCACGGAGCAGTTGGGCGAGGCATCATTGGCAAAAGTCATTGCTCACGAAATAGGGCACGGAGCCTTCCGTCTCGAGCACACCTTCGACACCTACAACACCCTCGAAAAGTATTCCACCGACAACCTGATGGACTACCAACCCAACGGCATCACTCTTCACAAATACCAATGGGATTTGATTCACGATCCGGCAGCAGTGCTGGGGTTGTTTGAAGGGGATGAGGGGGGAGCCTACAGTGATACAGAGTATTTCACTAAACTTCTTCAAGAAATCAGATGTGCCTATGCTTCCGGTATAGACCAGATTCTGTTGCCTAGTAATTACCGAAGCGGTGGTGAGGAAATACCAGTAGTTGGCTTCAACTATGGGTTGCCACTGGCACAAACAGAATTAAATTCTTTAAAAATCCGGAACGCTTGGTGGACTACTCCAAGTGATAATGATAAAGTAGTGATAAAAAATCCGGTGATTGATTCGAGTAGGGGAACAATCACATTTGGTAAATTCAAAATCAAAGTCCCTACCGCCAGCTATAGCAATTTTTCGCCTTTTGAGCATTTCAGAAAATACCTGTTTGCCAAAGATGATGATGTAATCGCTGAGTTTAATGCTGTATGGGAGCAAGGCATCCGGCAGAAAATAGAAAGCAATCAGAAAATTTCCGGTGACGACATCGCAAGATTGAAAAGCATCGCATCCTGTGCCTCCAAGTATCTGGATGTTGAATCAAGATACAGGTTGGTTGAGGCCATCATGAATTACCGAACCACCGAGTATTATGAAGATTTGCTGCTAGATATTTTGCAAACCACGCCCAAAGGCGAATCGTCCAAGAAATTGTTTGACAAGATTAATGCAAATCGAAGTCTGCTCATCAGTTTAATCACCTCCATGGATAACCTATGGGGCAACGAAAAGAACTTTGATCGATTAGCCAAAGAATACCTGGCTTTGTTTCAAAAGGGCTACAACGTAAACGAACAGCTATCCATTTATAAGACGTTGACAGGCGATCAGAAGTTTTTCTATTATGGATTTACGAATAATTTATGTGAGTGGCGGATAGAAACGAGTCGAACGGATGAAAAGATATCATTTACCGAGACAGAGATATTTGATTTAAAGTTAGGCAATTACAACCCCAACACTGATGGGTCTACGCTCGCAGCGAGTTGCAAGAAAGAACAGAAAAGCTATTCCGTTCCATTGCAAGGTTTTGTTTCAGTAAACTTTGCTACCGCGAGTTTCCTTGCCGAAAAGCATAACTGCGTGCTGATGCCCGCTTTGGTTTACTATGCCATGATCAAGGGGCAAATGAATGAGCAGCTGTACAGTTCTGCTGTGATCGCTTGGACGGCACTATCGATCATCACCCCTTATGATGAGTTCTATTTTCTTGGTAAAGCACTGCAATACGGCTCAAAAGGATTCAGAGCACTTAGGTTAAGTAGAGCCATGGCTCTATCTAAAGCAAATAGGATAGAGGTGCCTCTTACCAACGAGAGCATTGAGTTGAAGCAAGTAAGCAATGGTAAGTTGGATGAGTATGTGAA
>JABFSO010000129.1 GCA_013140555.1 Cyclobacteriaceae bacterium
ACATTGAGAGGTTTAATCCTAAAGTCAATTTAGCCACTTGCTTATGCGTGATATTTAATCTAACTGTTCCACGCTCAAATTCGTTTGCACGAATGATTCCTTGTTGCTTCGTATAAGATCCACTCAAAAGGAAAGTGGTTTTTTCATCACCACCCGACATATTAATATCATAGGTTTGTAATTGTCCGTCACGGAACAAATTATCAACCCAGTTAAAGTTGGTCAATTGACCATCGTTCGGGTCGCCAAACACTGTGTGTGCACCTGTAGGACCTGTTAATGGAAGGCCTGCATTTTGATACGCCTCGGCCTTCAATTGAGCAAACTGTTTGCCATTCAACACGCTGTAAAGGTTGAGGGGTTGAACTGTACCATATTGTACAGTTAAATCTAAATTTGTTCTTCCTTTTTTACCCTTTTTGGTTGTAACGATTACAACACCATTGGCTGCTTGCGCACCATAAATAGCGGAAGATGCCGCATCCTTTAAAATTTCTACTGATTCAATATCATTCGGGTTGATAGAAGCTAATGGGTTAGAAGATCCTTGAGTAGTTTGGCCGAAGCGACCCAACTGAACACCATCCACAATCCATAACGGATCGTTAGATGCGTTTACAGAACCAATACCTCTAACGCGCACTGTCATACCACCACCTGGAGCACCAGATGATGCCGTCATTTGCACACCAGAAACGCGACCCTGAATAGCCTTATCGATTGATTGGCTAGGGATGTTTTGGAATTCTTCACTCTTTACCACAGCTACCGAACCAGTCAATGTTCTTTTTTCTTGCTGTCCGTAGCTAGTGATAATTACTTCTGACAACTGAGTAACGTCTGTTGCTAATTGCACGTCAATTGTACTTCTAGAACCGATGTCTACAGTTTGAGTAACATAGCCTACAAACGAAAAATCTAAAGATCCACCGCTGCTTGGTACTGAAATTGAGAAGTTACCTTCTACATCCGTAACCGTTCCTGTGGTAGTTCCCTTTAAAATTACGTTCACACCAGGTAAGCCCGATCCATCATCTGCTGATGTGACCTTACCTGTAACCGTTCTCTCTTGCGCCCATGCCACGCTCGTGATCAGCGCTAAGAACAGAGGCAACATTTTCAATAGTAAATTTTTCCTCATACTTTTTGGTTTAAGTTTTTTAACTATTTATACCTAACAATGAGGGACAAATTTAGTTATCAAAACATAATATCCAATTAATATTCAATCTAAATAAGAGGAATTCAATCGATTGAAACTGACTATTTAATAATTAAAAGCTCGATCCTTCTGTTTTTTTGCCGATTGGCCTTAGAATCGTTTGAAAGTAGTGGTTTTTTTGAGCCATACCCCTTTTCTACGACTCTATTTTGGCCTATACCTTTAGATCGAAGGTAATTGCCCACCGAATTAGCCCTTTTGAGCGAAAGTTGCTGATTATAACTGTCTGAACCCTCATTATCGGTGTGTCCGCTGATTTCTATTCGAATAGAAGGGTCTTCTTGTAAATAATTAACCAAATGATCTAACTCGGTTGTTGACTTACCTAATAACTCAAACTGGTTGGTCTCAAAAAAGATGTTTTCTAATATTATGGAAGAATTCTGCCCAGATTGGAATAATTCAATATTCACTTGAACTGCTTCAGTAACATCCACATCGGCATAGTTAAAATTACGGCTGGCGAATAAATAACCTGGCTCATTTACGAATAGAGCATATTCCGATCGACTTGGAACCACTATCAGGTAATTGCCAGTAATTGAATCTGAAAAAACACTTGTAATAGCCGTGTTGCTACTTAGTTCCATCACCTCAACTTTCGCCTTCAATGGTTTTTTAGTAAGGGCATCCAATACTTGTCCACTTACCACATTTCCTTTTCGGTATACTTGAAACTCTTCCGGAATAGGTGTGGTAAATATTTGACTATGATCACGACCTTGCTCTTTGGAATAATAGGCGAATTTTCCATTGCTTGTCACCGTAAAGGAATATTGATCATCAAAATCGTTTAACGGAGCTCCCATATTTTGTGGCGATTGCCAGTTAGCTCCATTTTTTTCCGAGACATATATATCATAGCTACCAAAACCCGGCAATCCATTCGAAGCAAAATACAGATTCTGATTATTGACATGAATGTAGGGCGCAATCTCATCAAATGGTGTGTTGATCGGAGCGCCAAGATTAACGGCTTTTGTCCAGTTTTCATTCTCACCTTTGCGGGAATACCAGATATCATAGCCTCCTAAACCTCCTTTTCTTTCTGAGACAAAATAGAGTTCGTTTCCATCCGAAGAAAGTGATGGCTGTGCCTCCCACCCCGATGTGTTCACTCCGGCACCAAGATTTTTAGGTTCACTCCAGTCATTTCCCACTTTATTACTTTCGAACAAATCACATCCACGTGGTCCACAAATTGTAAAAATTAATGTGCGTCCATCGGCTGATATGGTGGAATCGCCTTCTCTAAAATTTTAGTTGATTCGCTCTGAAAGCGAAACGGGTTTAGTCCATCGATTATCTTTATCACGAATAGACACCACTATATCTTCGTTGGCGTTGTGGTCACTTCCCATGCGAATGGTAAAAATCAATTCCTTCTCATCTGCAGTGATGGTAGGGAAGTATTGCATAGGAAATGCATTAACCGTATCCGACAACGGTTTGATCTGGTAACCTAAAGGCCGGCCAACATTCGCTAAAGCAAACTCGCATTGACTTTTCCAGACTTTCATCTGCGCTAATCTTACCTTGTCAAATTTCTCATCACTGATAAACTGATTCGCACTTTTCAGGGCCAACTCATATTTACCTTGTCGCAAATAGCATTCACTTAAAGTATAATGATAGGTTTTTACTTTGGCAGGAAAGGTTGTGAGCGTAAGGCCTTTTTCTAACATTTCGCTGGCCGCCTTCAAATTACTGGCACTCCGATAAGAAAGTGCTAACCGAAAATACGCCTCTTCAAATTTGGGATCTTTATCAATTGCCTTTTTTAACAAATCGATCGCCTGATCTAATTGACCTCTTACTCGAAAATTATCGGAAGCCAGATAATACTCTTTTGCTTTTTTGGATTTCGTGCTGAGTATTTCCTGTGAATGTGTCGTCACTTGAATCATCAAACAACCGATTAACAAAAATTTAAAATAATGTCTCATTCTCAAATGATAATATTTGACACAGAAATCTCCGGCCCCTGCATTGCCAACATGGAATTGATCAATTTTACTTTCTCAAATTTACGAAGGTCGGTTATCGAAATCGCAGATTGTTTGATCAACTCCGTTTTAATTAAAAACTCTCGTTGCGTTCCTTTTAATAAAGGTTCATTTGGTGTGAACCAATTCTTTCCATCCCAAAAAATAAGATTCGCATACGAAGCATCTGTTAGTAACCCATTTTTTACAACGATCACGTCATCCGCATCGCCCCTTTGATTAAACAATTGATTCATCTCCGTTCGATCTTCCCATTTAAATTGATAATCGATCGAATCTGATTCCACCAGCTTGAGAGATTTAACCGATTTGGTGTGATACGGTATACATTCAAACTTAGGCATATCCGCACCGTATACAATTCTACATTTGTATAATCCCTTACGGGGAATGCTTTGGTCTTTCAAAAAAACTGGCACGTTAAAATCAACCAGTTTGAAATGACTGCATGTATTACTCAACCGTTGCTGGTGATACTCCAGGTTATAAAACTCACCATCTAGTAATTTTATTGTTTCAAGAAATCGGGACATACACTTTATTGATTAGCTCTTGAAATTCATCTTGCAAATTACTTTGTGTGGTGATGCCTCCTCCACTTCGAAAAAAAAGCTTTTCATTCTCCTTTTCGATAAACCGAATCATAACACCCGCGTCCAATTGTTGACCATCAAAATAACCACAAACTCCTGTATAGTAGCCTCGGTCCCTACCTTCTACTGCTGCCAGTAGTTCGCACGTTTTACGCTTTGGAGCTCCTGATATGGAGCCGGCAGGCAGCAAAGCAACGAGAATATCTCCGATGTGGTTCAAATAACTAGTAGGCAATTCTCCTTCTATTCGAGAACTCACTTGCAACAAATTACGCTGATTGGTTTTCAATTCTTCAATGTATCTAAACTTAGAAACCTTCACACCACTCGCAACGAGGCTGAGATCATTGCGAATCAAGTCTACCATGGTAACATGCTCCGCCATTTCTTTTTCATTCGACAAGATAACTTGTGCTGCGTTGGGTATCGAAGCATCAATCGTTCCTTTCATGGGGAAAGAATAAATGGACTGATCGCGAATCTGAATAAATATCTCGGGTGAGAAAACCACAAATTCATCGCGATACGAGATTTTATAGCGAGCCTGACTTTCATAAAAAATTTCTTTCAGCGATGCATTTAATTCAATCTCAGTTCGGTCAGTCAGGTTGGCCAAAAATGTATCTCCCCGATTCAAAGATTGAATAACTGCATGAAATTTCTTTTCATACGAAGCAATCTCAGGTGGTGCGATTTGAAAATCAAATGAATCAACCTTCACATGAGGCTGCGCGTTTGTAATGCCGTGAAAATCATAAAGCAATTCCGTGTGATCAACTTCACTTACCTTCCACGCTTGCGGTTTCTTCATCTCATAGTCAACCAAAAACAAAAAAGGGACTTGTTGTTGTCCCCATTCGTTCAAAGTTTTTACAAAATCATTCAATTGCATTAATCAGGGGATATTCATGTACTTATGTACCTGCAATGAAATCTTCCATCGTGGATGCTTTTTGACATACTCTATAATCTGCG
>JABFSO010000086.1 GCA_013140555.1 Cyclobacteriaceae bacterium
GGTTAAAAGCAATCAATTATAATTTAAAATAGCCTCTTAACTGGCTTATTTCACACTTTTCTTTGGGAATCTGAAAAATCCCATGAATCTCTTCGCTCTTCAACTCATCCAACTGCTTCCAGCCTATAAAAGCGACATCTTTAATGATTTGATCTTCCCCCGATTCGGGATCGGTTCCTTTTTTTAACACGCCACCCACCATTTTCACCTGGAAGAATAGTTCAATGGCATGCAAAGGGTGCTTCATAAATTCGCAACCAAACAAAAAGTCACAAACTTCTATATCTAAGCCTGTCTCTTCTTTAAATTCCCGAATCAAGCAATCCGGTGCGCTCTCTCCAAACTCAATGCCCCCACCGGGTGGAGCCCAGAAATGATGAGGAGTAATCCCCAAATGGTTTACCATTAAAATCGTATTGTCTTCAATACAAATTCCACAAGCTCTTATCCGCAATCGATGACCATAAATATTTTGAACCGATTCTTCCATAAGTGCGTATTAAACTCAATTATCTGATTTAGATTTGGATTTTCAATGAAAGCAAGTTTACTCTTTATTTGTTTTACTTTTTCGTTCGCAGCCGGGATTGGTTCTTTAAACGCACAATCAGATGATCCCGCTAAGGGTGCCATCATCTCTTGGGATGCTACTTCTTTCGAATTCGGAGATATTTATAAAGGTGACAAAGTGCAACACACATATAAATTTACAAACACGGGCAGTTTACCACTCATCATCACCAATGTAGAAGTAACCTGCGGCTGTACTATACCGAAGGGTTGGCCACGAGATCCGATCATGCCCGGTAGCCGTGGCGAACTTCAGGTTCAATTTGATAGCGCTGGCAAGTTCGGAAGACAAAACAAAGTGGTGACGGTTGTTTCTAATTCCAGATTTGGCAACAGCCAAATTACTTTCTCTGCCAACGTGCTGGATAAAAAGAATTAGTCTTTCAGTTCTGCCTTTGCTACTGCCACAGCAAACAAAATCCAACCTGCTAAAAAGCATACGCCACCTAAGGGTGTTATGAGCGCAACTTGAGTGGTGTTAAAAATAGCCATCACATACAAACTACCACTAAACATCAAAATTCCCGCAACAAACATCCACGCACTCAAGCGGAATGTTCTTGAGTTTATCTTCGCATAAAGTATGCCTAAAATAACTAATGCCAATGCGTGATAAATGTGATAGCGGGTAGCCAGTTCATATGTATCTACCCGACCGTTTTGAAGTAACAATGCTTTCAAGGCGTGTGCTCCAAATGCACCCAAGCCAACAGCAAGGCCGGCCAGTAATCCTCCAATGATCAAAATTCTTTTTTGATTTAACATGATTGTCTAGGGTTGAGTAGCGTAATTACGTTCGCCAAAAATAGTGGAACCAATTCGAACCAACGTACTGCCTTCCTCCATGGCAATAGTATAATCAGAACTCATTCCCATCGATAATTCTTTCATGACGATGGATGAAGGCAGAGGCAACAGAGCAATACGATCGAAGAGATTTTTTAGGCTTTTAAATTCCGCCCTGATTTGATCCGGATTGTCGGTATGTGTAGCCATGCCCATTAATCCTTGAATGGAAACGTGGGTAAAGTGCGAAGGAAAGAGTTGAACTAGTTCAAGCACTTCCTGCTCATCCAGCCCGAACTTCGTTTCTTCTTTAGCAATGTAGACTTGTAACAGGCAGGGAATCACCCGATTGATCTTTTTGCCTTGTTTGTTAATTTCTTCGAGCAATTTTACACTGTCCACGGAATGGATCAGTGAAACGAAAGGAGCAATGTATTTCACTTTATTGGTTTGCAGATGCCCAATCATGTGCCACTCAATGTCTTTGGGCAAAGCCTGATACTTTGCCTCCAGTTCCTGCACTTTGTTTTCACCGAATAAACGCTGACCAGCCTCATACGCTTCCATTAGTTGCTCGTTGGGTTTAGTCTTGCTGACGGCAATGAGGCGGCAACTAGGAAGAAGGCTGTCGTTTACTAACTTTATATTACTTTTAATGCTCATTGATTAACTTGGATCGCGATTTATAACGCACCCCAATAATTTAGCGTAAAGTTATGGCCATACTTGGAACGTTGCTCAAAAAAGGAATAAAACTTAGAGAAACACTTCAGCAGGAGTATTCATCGCCTTTAGAGCTGCAAAAAAATGAATTGAAAGAATTGATGATTGCCGCCAGCAGTACGGAGTTTGGCAAGTATTACGACTTCCCCAAAATCCTATCCAAATTTAAAAAAGGAGGACACGCTTTTTACACATCGTACAAAGCCGCAGTACCCATTCACGATTACAATAAAATTTACAAAGACTGGTGGCAGCTTTCGCTGAAAGGCGCCAAGAACATTGCCTGGCCAGGTCGTATCAAATATTTCGCATTAAGCTCGGGCACTTCCGAATCAGCTTCTAAACATATCCCTGTAACCAAGGAAATGACCAAGGCGATTCAGAAGACGAGCATTCGTCAAATCATTTCTCTTTCTAAGTACGATTTGCCGCCACGCCTTTTTGAAGCCGGAATCTTAATGATTGGCGGCAGCACGCATCTCAATAAAAGAGGAAATTTCTTTGAGGGCGATTTGAGTGGCATACAAGCTGCGCGATTGCCATTTTGGTTTCAGCACTTTTATAAACCCGGCAAAAAGATTGCGAAAAGCAGAAATTGGGATAGTAAACTGGATGAGATAGTAGCAAAGGCTAAAGACTGGGATATTGGAATCATTGTCGGGGTGCCTGCATGGATTCAGATTTTGTTAGAGCGCATTTTGAAACACTATCAAGTTCAAAATATTCACGACATCTGGCCGAATCTACTGGTGTATGTGCACGGTGGTGTGTCGATCGATCCGTACCGCAAAGGCTTGGAGAAACTAATGGGTAGGCCCATTTATTTTATAGAAACTTACTTAGCATCTGAAGGTTTCATTGCCTATCAGGCAGTACCCAAGCATAAGTCCATGCGGCTGGTGATGAACAATGGTATATTCTATGAGTTTGTACCTTTCGAAGATAAAAACTTTTTCCCTTCCGGGGATATCAAGCCCGATGCCGAAGCCATATTGATTGATGATGTGGAGGAGGGCAAAGAATATGCATTGTTGCTTTCTTCCTGCGCAGGCGCGTGGCGCTACTTAATTGGCGATGTGATTAAGTTCACTTCCATTGAAGACTCCGAAATTATCATCACCGGGCGCACCAAACACTTCCTCAGTTTATGTGGAGAACATTTGTCGGTCGATAACATGAACAAAGCACTGGAATTAGTTTCAAATGAACTGAACATTGAAATTAAAGAGTTTACGGTGGCCGGTATTCCACACGGTACTCTGTTTGCCCATCAATGGTATGTGGGCACCGATGATAAAGTAGATGCCAATGTGCTGAAAGAACGAATTGATTTTCACCTCAAAGAATTGAATGACGACTACGCAGTAGAGCGCAGTGCTGCCTTGAAAGAGATTTTTGTGCAACCATTGCCATTGCATAAGTTCTATGATTGGATGGAATCGAAAGGAAAAGTGGGAGGGCAAAATAAATTTCCACGGGTGATGAAAAATGCGCAGTTGGAAGAATGGAAAAATTTTATCGCACAATCGTAGCCGATGGAGATTGCTTTCAATGGAATAAAATTTGGCGTAGTGCTCGCCTTTTTAATCGGCCCCGTTTTTTTTACCATACTACAAACCAGTATCGAACGCGGTTTCTGGAAAGGTGCGTTGGTGGCATTGGGTGTGTCTGTCAGTGATATATTGTATGTAGCCATTTGCTATCTCGGTCTTTTCCAATTTTTAAATGACCCGAAGTTTCGTACCAACATGGCCTATGTGGGTGGTGCTATTTTAATTTTGTTTGGACTGTATCATTTGCTGATCAAAAGCAGGAAGGCGCATGTGGTTACCGTGCAAACCGTAAATGAGAATAGATCATTCAAATACTTCTTTAAAGGTTTTGTAATTAATGGTGTATCGCCCATGGTGTTGATCTTTTGGGTAGCTACATTAAGCATGGCGACAGTCGAGATGGGATACTCCGGTGGAGTGGAGTTGTTCATTTTCTTTGCAGCACTTTTGTTTACCGTTTTGGCTACCGATTTGATTAAGGCTTATCTCGCAGACAAACTGAGGTCGTTGATCACGCATCGTTTTCTGATCATCATGAATGTAGGAGTAGGTGTTTTTCTGATTATTTTCGGAATACAATTATTACTCAAAGCAAAAACCGCATTTACCCTTCTCCATTAATTGTTAAATAGGTGTTAAGATGCGGAAAGCAAAAAGCTCCTAAACGCCTGTTTCAATCCAAATTAAAGGCATATCGCAAATCAATTGAATGCGTTGCAACTATCTGAGCCGTAATTGAGTTATATTTGCATCGTGCGGAAAATAGGCTCCATATTGGTTTTATCAATTTACTTACTCTTATCAGTAGGTATAGCCAAATCGACTCATTTTTGCATGGGTCGCGAACATCATTCTTCACTTTTCTCTTTCGAATCTGAAAAATGTGCCTGCTCCTTTTATAAAAGCACTAATGTTAAAAGCTGCTGCGAAGATGAAACGGAGCTTGTAAAGATCGAAAATGATCAGGTCCATTCTTCTTCCACAGATATGCCACAAACAGATTGGAGTTTCCTATCTGTTTTGACATTTGAGTTAAAGGATCTTCATTTTTCAATCATTGCTTCAGTTCAGGTTGTTTCGTACGACCTACCACCTCCCAAGATTCCTATCTACCAACTCGGTTGCAGTTGGAAAGTAGATGATTTGATGGCATAATTTTCTTCTCGGGTTTTTCAATAAACCTATCGAAAACTATTGTCTCACATCAATTTAAGAAACACATGAAATTCAAAATGATTTTAATTGGCTGCATAGCCATATTTTCTATCAGCGCGTTGGCGCAATCAAAAGTAGTTACTGCCACCATTAAAGTTTATGGCAATTGCAGCATGTGCAAAAAGCGCATTGAAACTGCTCTTGATTATAAAGGAATTAAAAAAGCAGAATGGAGCCCAAAGACGAAAGAGTTGGTGGTGGTTTATAATTCCGATAAAATCACTGAAAAGAAAATCCACGAAATAGTAGCTGCTGCGGGCCACGATACCGATTTGGTAAAAGCCAAAGACGAAACATACGCTTCATTACCATTTTGTTGCCTTTATCGCGATCACGATCATTCAGGCAAACATTAATCTGGATTATGCATTCAAAATTAATTGGGGCTATTTCTGTGGCCCTCACACTTTCTCTTTCTGCGTATTCGCAGAAGTTGATGGGAGTGGTAATAGAAAAAGATAATCAAGGAAAAGATCAGCCGGTGGCAGGAGCTAATGTGTATTGGCTAGGCACTACGAAAGGAGTTTCAACCAAAGAGAATGGTGTCTTCTTGATTGATCGTACACCGGAATCCAAAAAGTTAGTCATCAGCTTTGTAGGGTATCGTTCGGACACCGTTGAAGTTGCTGATCAACAAAACAACATCAAAGTTGAATTGCAAACGGACCAGTACTTGCAAGAGGCGGTTGTGGAAGGATGGAAGCCTACGAGTAATGTGAATCTGGCATCGGGCATTAATGTGGTTGAGATGGATGAAAAGGAGTTATTCAAAGCAGCTTGTTGTAATCTCTCGGAGAGCTTCGAAACCAATCCATCTGTCGATGTTGCATTTACCGATGCGATTACCGGCACGCGACAAATTCAAATGCTGGGTTTATCTGGACCTAATACCATGATCTCTTTGGAGAACATGCCGGGTGTGCGCGGCCTCGCTTCCAGCCAAGGCATTCAGTTTATTCCAGGAACGTGGATTAACTCCATTCAGGTTACCAAAGGAGTGGGGTCTGTTGTGAATGGCTATGAAAGCATTGCCGGACAAATCAATGTGGAATTAAAGAAGCCACAAGAGAGTGACAAACTTTATGTGAATGGCTATATCAACCAATCCGCTCGTATGGAAACGAATGTGATTGTTACATCTCAATTCACCAAGAAGTGGGCAACTACTTTTCTTGTACATGGAAGCGCACGTCCATTGGAGATGGATCAAAACAATGATTCGTTTCTCGATTTTCCGAAAGGCAATCAAGTTAATTTTATCAATCGTTGGGTGTACAATTCCGGCAATGGATGGTTGGGCCAATTTAGCTTCAAATACCTCACCGATTTAAAACAAGGAGGGCAAACGAATTTTGATCCATCGAAAGATAAGTTGACCACCAATCGCTACGGTTTTGAAATTAATACCGATCGCTACGAATTCACCGGAAAATTAGGCTATCAGTTTCCAGGCAAACCATATAAGAGTTTTGGATTACAAGTGAACGGATTGACACACCAGCACCGCAGTTACTTTGGATTAACTAAACACAATGCCGATGAAAAATACGGCTATGCGAATTTTATTTATCAATCGATCATTGGTGATACCTTTCATAAATTTAAGATGGGAGTAAGCTTAGTTTATGATGACTATAAGGAAACACTCAATCGTGTCGATTTCGTTGGCACACCATTTCAATTCAACCGAACCGAAGTTGTTCCCGGAGTTTTCTATGAGTACACATACGATGATTTGAAAAAATTTTCACTCATTGCCGGCATTCGTGTAGATCAGCATAATTTATTTGGAAGTATTGTTACTCCACGTCTTCATTTGAAATATAATTTGACAGAGACGACCACCCTACGCGCATCAGCCGGATCGGGTATGAGAGTGGCAAATATCATTACTGAAAATTCAGGCTTCCTGGCTTCCAGCCGCAATTTAATTTTATTAAACAGTCAAACAGACAAAGCGTATGGCTTCAAGCCGGATCAGGCATGGGTATATGGATTCAATTTCAATCAGGAGTTTACATTGGACTATCGCCCGGGAAATTTTAGCGTTGATTACTTCATCACTGATTTTCAAAATCAGGCTGTAGCCGATTGGGACATTGATCCAACTAAGATTAAGTTCTATGCACTTAAAGGCAAATCATTTTCGCATAGCCTTCAGACGCAAATAGACTATCAGGTAGCGCGAAGATTTGATGTGCGTCTGGCATATCGGTGGCTCACCGTAGAGACCGATTATTTGAATGGAAGGGCGCAACGTCCGTTGGTACCTCGCGATCGTGCATTTATCAATCTAGCTTACAAAACCAAAAATGGCTGGGCGTTTGATTATACGGTAACACGTGTAGGCGAACAACGAATTCCTGCTACAACATCAAACCCTGTTGGCTATCAGCTTCCAGCTTTTTCTTCGCCATATATCATGATGAACACACAAGCTACGAAAGACTTTGGCGATCGATGGAGTGTGTATTTGGGAGTTGAGAACATAACTGATTTTAGTCTAGCTAATCCAATTGTTGCTGCCAACGAACCATTCAATCAGTACTTTGATAGTTCGATGGTGTGGGGACCTGTGTTTGGACGAATGTGGTATGCCGGTTTTCGCTATCGCGTGAAGTAGCTAATCTTGTAAAATGTTGCTGAGAAAAGATGATTTCAGTAGCAACCAGAATAAGAAAAGAACCAATGCCCATTTCAAATAGATAAAGTAGAAATCAGAAGTGTCCTTAAACCGACTCTCTTTGATTTCTGCTTTTTCATATTGATCAATGCGCTTGAATACATTCACCAGAGCTTCATTATCTGTAACTCTGAAAAATTCGCCTTTACCAATTTCAGCAATTTTGCGCATGGTAGTTTCATCTACCGTGTTCTCCACCATTACTGGGCTCCCAAAATAATCTTTTCCATAGGGCACCATTCCTTCTTTGCCTACTACAATCGTGTAAATTTTTATGTTGTAGGCATCTGCTAATTCGGCTGCCGTAATCGGATCAATATTGCCGGCTGTGTTGTCACCATCACTAATTAAAATGCATACTTTGGATTTTGATTTTGATTCGCGCATTCGGTTGGTCACTACAGCCATCGCACTGCCAATGGCGGTGCCGCGCGATTCAATCATCTCAAATGAAATGTCATTCAGATACGATTGCAACAAATCATAATCTGTGGTAAGTGGTGCGAGCGAGAAGGCATCACCGGAAAAGACGACTAACCCAATGCGATCTTGCTGGCGGCCTTTAATAAAATCGCGTGCCACATCTTTTGCAGCTTCCAACCGGTTGGGTTTAAAGTCTTCAATTTGCATGGATTGCGAAATATCCAATGCAATCATAATATCGATACCTTCCGTCCACTGTTCGATTTTTTCGTTCGTGCGTTGTGGACGCGCTAATGCCACCAACAAAAGAGCAAGTACCAGCGCCAAAATAATTTCAGGAAGTAATCGAATCAAGTTGACCGGTGAGCTTTTTAAATCACTTTTGGTAAGCGCTACCGGCAGTTTCTGATTGAAATAAAAACGAGTCAACCATCGGATGATGAACAGAATGGGAATACCAAACAAACCATATAGCACGATCTGATTCTCCCATGTAAAACCTTTTAGGACGGTGGGGGTAAACCATTCGGGCGAATACCACGGATCGATCAGGCTATCCATTTTTTATCTCCTCTAGTTTTTTAAAATACTGATCTTCACTATAACGTTTCAAGTTGGCAAACAAACCCTTGCCTTGTGATTGCTGCGCATAAATCATCCGATCGATGGTCCAAAGCGATTCAATCAAGCGCGGATCCGATTCATATTGACTAATCTCTTTCGTGGTGAACTTGGTATATGGCCGCCCTAGCAATTCCTCAATATATTTTTTCCAAATGAAGAGTGCAGTTTCTGCGGACTTGGACGAGCCATCGGTTTCGGTCCGTTCAATCCACTGATTGAAATTTTCTATGAAGGCCTGATGGTTTTTCTCCAGACGCTTGCGCTTAAAATGATTCAGGATTTGCCTACCAAAGGTCAACCAGATAATCACCAACACAACGATGATGACGCCACCGATGATAGAAAGCAACGGATAATTCAACAACCACGAAACATTCCAATAATTGGTGTTCGTCTTCAGTGGAATTTTTGCCAACTGGGTAGAGTCGGGCAAATTTTCAACTGTTTTATCAAAAATGACGGTGTCAGTGATTGGTGCAATTCGTGTACAGTCTTGCTCTTCGACTACAAAAACCGGCAGGCTTAATGTTTGTAAGCTGTCTATTTCAAATGTGGTGAGCGTGTAGATTACACTGTCGTAACTAATACCGTCTTTAGTAACGGTAGGAACGTATTTCTTTTTTTGAAATTCAAAAGGAGCGAAAGAGAAACTCGAGTCGGGAAATAATACGGTTTTCTTTTCCGGATAGCGTGCACTGAGGTAGTAGGAGATAGGCTTTCCGATTTGTAGGCTATCAGCAGAAAAATGACCTCTCACTTTTACATCTTGTGCAGAAGTAAGAAAAGGTACCAACAGGCAAAAACTTAAAATGAGTATTCTGCTAAACACTTTTAATTGATTTATTCCTCATCTTAAATAACTTCAACAACTTGGGCACATAGTCCTCATTGGTATCAATTGAAATGAAATTGATTTGGTGTTTACGGCTAAAGTTAGCCAACTCTTCTTGGCGTTCACTATGATGGGAAACAATCGCCTCGCGAAATCCGCCAAACGATGTATTCACCCACATCGTTCTACGACTTTCTTTATCCAGCACCGGAATAATCCCCAGCTTGGGCAATTGTGTTTCGCGCTTGTCGCTGATTTTTATTATAACCAAATCATGCCTGCGTGCCAGTGACTTCAAATTATGGTAATAGCCTTCATCAATAAAATCAGAAATCATGACGATCACACTTCTGCGTTTGATGGAGTTAAGCGCAAACGAAATGGCTTTGCTTAAATTCGTTTTTAGAGATTTTGGTTGCAGCTTGACAATGTTGTAAATAATGTCGTAGGCTTGCTGCATTCCTTTTTTGGGCTTGATGAATTTCTCCCGTTCATCGGAAAAACAAATCAAACCGATCTGGCTCGATTCTTTAGCACCTGATAATGCCAACACCCCACACACTTCTTTACCAATATCAACTTTGGTTTTGCCGGGGCTGCCAATCTCTTGAGAAGCACTGACATCCAGAATAAAGAAAATGGTTTGTTCTTTTTCTTCTTTAAAGGTCTTTACGAAGGTGCCATGCCCTTTGGCTGACACATTCCAGTCGATGGTGCGTATATCATCTCCATACTGATACGGGCGAACATCATCAAACTCCAGACCGGTGCCCTTAAAGATGGAGTGAAAATCCCCCTGCATCTGACTATTCACAGCCTTGCGGATTTGGATTTCGTACTTTCGCAGCTTTTTGAGAAGTTCTTTCACACCTGTAACCCTATCAATCGGCAAAAATAAGAAATATGGTTAATTTCGTGCCGGTTGTTTTATGTGAAAGGATAAGATTATGGACATGCGCAGAAGAGACACGATGAATAGGGCAGGTATGGCCGCTAAGCTGGCGGTGATGGTGGGGGTGTTGTGCGCCATTGGCTGTACCACTCCCAAGAAGGAGATACCCACAGACGTATTGACGAAGCCACAGCTGACATCCTTCATGATCGAAATGTATGTGGCCGAGGCACATCTGGAGGGCATTTTGAAGCCCAGAGATTCAGCGATTAAGTTGTTTATTCCATACGAAGAGAAGTTAAAGCGGAAATATGGTATTAGCGATTCCACGCTGAAAAAAACGTATCAGTACTATCTGGAAAACCCGAAAGAATTAGAAGAAGTCTATGATGCGCTGATTGATTCACTCAATCTGAAAGAGCAAAAGGCCATTAAAGATTGATAGCCAACATGATTTTCCCAAAGGAGTTTGAAAGTAAAATTGGCTTTGATCTGATCCGTCACCGACTGCAAGATTTTTGTCAAAGTTCGTTAGGTATGAAGCGCGTAAATGAAATGCGCTTTTCGTCCAATTTTGTTTTTGTTAAGAAGCTATTAGAACAAACGGTCGAATACCAAAGAATTCAACAAAGCGGTACTCCATTTCCTGCCTCGCACTTTTTTGATCCAACCGATCTATTTCCCACCATCGCCATTGAAGAGAGTTTTATTGAAGAAGAACCCTTACGGGAAATCGTGCTTTCCTTGCAGGCGATATTGGATTGTAAGGAGTATTTGAACAAAGCGGTGGAGTTATATCCCCAGTTGAGTCAAATGTCGGCACAACTCACCCTTTCACCTGCTATGGTCAAAATGCTTGCATCTAAATTTGATGATGCCGGTAAGATTCGTGACAATGCCAGCCCGGAATTAGCTCGCATACGGAAGCAGCTAAAAGATGAAGAGGGAAAAGTTCGCAGGCTTACCGACCAACTTTTTCGTCAGGCGGTACGGCAAGGCTGGGTGCCGGAAGGAGCATCGCCTACCATTCGGGAAGGAAGAGTGGTCATACCTATTCTGGCCGAGCACAAACGCAAAATGAAAGGGTTTATCATGGATGAGTCGGCCACCGGGCAAACCATTTACATGGAACCGAGCGAAGTGCTGGAAGCCAATAATGAAATTCGGGATTTGATGCATGCTGAGCGAAGGGAGTTGATTCGTATTCTGCGTGAATTGACAACACAATTGCGATTGAATTTGCCCGATGTTCAGCAAGCCTTTTCTTTTTTAGCCACACTCGACTTCATTCGGGCCAAAGTGAAATTTGCTACCGAGATCGATGCTACACTTCCACAACTGAAAGAGCACTCTGATTTGAATTGGATGCAGGCGCGCCATCCGTTGTTGCACCTCACACTCCAAAAATTGAATAAGAAAGTCGTGCCGCTCGATATTGACCTCACATCGGAAAATCCATTCTTGTTGGTATCTGGTCCGAATGCGGGTGGAAAATCGGTTTGTTTAAAAACGGTTGGATTGATTCAATACATGGTGCAATGTGGATTACTGGCACCGCTGGACGAGCGATCGACTGTGGGAATCTTTGAGCGCATTTTCCTCGACATTGGTGATCAGCAATCCATGGAAAATGATTTGAGTACCTACAGTTCGCACCTGCGAAACATGAGTTACTTTCTTTCGCATGCGCAGGGTCGTTCGTTGGTCTTAATGGATGAGTTGGGTTCAGGCACCGATCCGAATTTTGGAGGAGGGATAGCCGAGGCTATTCTCGCAACTTTGATAGAAAAGAAAGTGTGGGGCATTGCTACAACACACTATTATAACCTGAAGTTGTTTGCCGAAAGCACGAAAGGCATTCGCAACGGCTCGATGCAATTTGATACTAAAAATCTGGAACCACTTTTTTGCTTAGAGTTAGGAAAACCCGGCAGTTCTTTTGCGTTGGAGATTGCTCGTAAAACAGGTCTTCCACGGCAGACCATCGACCGAGCGGAGCAAATCATAGGTAAAGAATTGATTGGCTTAGAATCGCTGATGAAAAATGTAGCGCAGGATAAACTGAGTCTGGAAAAACGCCAGCGCGAAATTCAACAAAAGGAAAAGGAGTTAAGTCAGGCGCTCACTCGCTACGAGTCTTTGGCTGACGAGCTGGAGACGAAGAAAAAAGAGATCATCAACAAGGCGAAAACCGAAGCCTCCTATTTGTTAAAAGAGACCAATCGCGAAATCGAAAAAACGATTCGACATATTCAGGAAAACAAAGCAAATAAACAGGAGACCCGTAAAGTACGTACCGGCTTGCAAGAGCTTGCTAAAAAAGTAGAACCGGCACAACCTGTAGTTGTTGCAACTACTCCGATAGTTTTAAAGGTTGGCGATAAAGTACGCATGATTGGTCAGGAAGTGACCGGTACCATTTTATCGATTAAGGGAAATTCGGTGGTAGTGCAGTTTGGTATTATTCAATCACATTTGAAATTAAATCAATTGGTGCGAAGTGATTTGGCGGAACCCTCGGCTACGAAATCGAAACGCACCTTTGGTGTCGACTTGATGAGCAAACAATCCACTTTTGTTCCGAGTCTGGATATTCGCGGTAAGCGTGTAGAGGAAGTAGCTCCTTTGCTGGAAGAGTTTTTGGATAATGCCATCTTACTAAGCCAGGCTGAATTGAAAATACTTCATGGTAAGGGTGAGGGCGTGTTGCGCAAGGTAGTTCGCGAGCAATTGAAGAAAGTGAAGGCGGTTGCTTCAGTGAAAGATGAGCACGTAGACAGGGGAGGAGATGGAATTACGGTAGTGGTGCTAAAATAAAAAAGGCCGTCTCGAAAGACAGCCCTTTTGATATTGATTGATCGGATGCTTATCGTTTGAAGCCGAGTGCACTTCCACCGCATTTTCCGGCAGAGCCATCAAAGGTATATTGAATGTAGTAGATGCCTGTAGCATTGCATGGATACGCAATGGCGGTAATGAATTGGCCATTGATTTTACTGGTGGCTACTTTATTGCGGCCACTGTCAAACAAGGTAACAACAATACCATCGGTGGCTGCACCATTTGCACAGAGGTTGATCATGTATTGTGTGCCTTTAGTGAATACATAGCTGTACTCAACTTTATCTTTAGCACCACCTTCACCATCCACTTTGTAGCTTTTCAGGAAATTAAATCCGGAGGCCAGCTTAGGTATACATGCGTTGGCAAAATTATCGGGATTGCATTGACCGTTCAGATCAATAGTGCCCACACTAATCAGCGAAATGAATGTAAGAATAAAAAGAACCTTTTTCATATGTGTCTAGAATTCGAAAGTTAACTGATTATTTTGTTACGTATAGAATTAGTCAAAGTGCGGATAGCCTCCACATCTTGCTCGGTAATGTTAATAGTAGTGGTGCTATTGTCTTTAATTACAGCCACGCCATCCACAATTTCCATAGTTGACTCTTTATAAGTGTAGGTGATGTTGATTTTGTCAAAAGCACCTTTCAATTCTTCCATATCCTTCAATAAAGATGCCATATTTGCATCATCTTTATAAAAACTCAATAAAAGGACGATTTGCTCCAAAATTATCTTTTGTTCGCCTATTTTTTCTTGTAATTCTTTGTTTTTTATGTCTTTGGCAGCCACCTGACAGGTGATTTGCATGGCTTCTACCCATCCGCCAATCAATAAAAGCACGCTCAAATTGGCTCTGCTTTGGGTTTGCAGATAGTGGTTGATGCTGTTGAAATTCTGTGTGGTGATTAATAGCAACGAATCGAGGTTTTTGCTGTTAGTCGCCAATCGGCCAATGGTTTCAATATCGAAAAACTGGCCAATATTCAGTCCATCGGCTAGAGATTTGATGGAAGTGAGGTATTTCAGGCCATCCTGATTTTGTTCGTAGATATTGGTATATCCCAAATCGGTACCGTAAACTCCCAAATTCAACGCTTTTTTGTAATTGCTGTTGTATTTGGAGAGGTTTTCGGAAGTATTGAGAATGCCGGCATTGTACTTGGTTCCTGATTCCTTCAAAAGTACTGAAATTTCGAGGGGGCTGGGGATTTGCTGTAGAATGCTGCTGATTACTTCTTCATCAATGGTGGGGCCCGTTTTGGCGGAATCTAAGCTTTCCAGAAATGCTTTTTCATCTGGTTTTTTGCTAGATCCACAAGCTGCTATTAACAGCGCCATAAATCCAATAGCTACAAGTCTCATAACTTTTCTATTATTGTTTACAAAATTAAGAATTCAAAATTCCTTACCAAACCTATTATCATTTCTTGAAGGGGATGGTAACCTTCGTAGGCACATTCACTTTCCCAAACAAGTCAATCAATTTTCGAAGCCACTCAAAGTACAGTGATATGAAGAACAAAATGGACATCATCCAAATTACCAATAAATTGAACCAATACGTGCTGATGCGCGTGCCCAGTAAGTTTTTCTCAGCTACGAAAAAAGCCGTTCGATAATCGAATGCGCTCGATGGAGTCGGATCCTGAAATATTGGGTTGATCTGTTGAATCAATTTGCCATTGTATTCGAGCAATCGCTCTTTTACCGATACATTTTTTACAAGATCTGCTAAACTCTCATTGTAGTATCGGTTTTTCTCATCGTTGATGTTGACACCATTCTTCTCATCGAATGCCATCCGCTTTTCAATAAGCAAAACGTTGTCATTGTAAATCTTTTGATAGTGCTTGCGGTATTCTTCAATGTAGGTGTCCAACATTGCACCCCTTAACTTGGTGTAGTTTTTTATCGAGAAGTCTTCTTCCAAATTTACTTTTTCGAATCCGGGCTTGAATGGTTCGTGGGCAAGCACTTCGCGAATTATGCCCAAATGCGAATTGATAATATTTCTGACTGAATCACTTTTGGTATCCAGATTTTGAAGGATAAATAAATTCCTGCGTTTCAAGTCATCAGCAATGAATGCTGTTTTGAAATCTGCTTTGGCTTCTTCTTTCTCATAATTGTAAAAAGTTGCCTCGTAATCATTGTTTTTAAATTGATCCGTAGCCAGCGCTTCATAAGCCCAGCGTGATGCCATCAAGTCGGCAACTACTGGCACTTGGCCTTTGGTAGAGATCAGGTTATTCAATTTATCGAAGTTGAAGAGTAATCCGCTCAAGATCATTTGTGGTATGAGTAGGAGAGGGATCATCACGTAAACTGTAACGGCCGAATTGAATGCCGATGAAATATTTAAACCCAACACATTTGCAAAACAGGAAGTGGTAAACAATACCAGCCAGAATGAAAATGTCATTCCATGAATCTCTAAAATCAAATTGCCAAGAATCACGAATGTAAGTGTTTGAATGGCCGACAGCAGGAATAGAATCGAAAGTTTAGAGAGCAAATAACTGTTCCAACTCAGGTTGAGGAACGATTCGCGTTTTAAGATTTTCCGGTCGCGAATAATCTCCTCGGCACTGACCGTAAGCCCCATGAACAACGCCACGATGATCGACATCAGTAGAAATGCAGGGAAGTTATCGTTGAAGCGGAAGATATATTCTCTTCCACCCGGTGCGCTCTTGTATTTAATGATAAATGCCAGAATGGTTGCCAGCAATGGGGCTTCCAGCAAATTGATCAGCAAGTATTGTTTGTTGCTCAACTTGGATAGGAAATCGCGGGTGGTGAAAACAGCAATCTGTTTCAGTTTGCCCGGAATATTTAATGTACTAGGCGGCTCTTCTTTTACATCTTCGATGCGCGTAATCTTAAAGCGCTCTTTGTACATCTCGTGCCATTGAGGCGGAGTGACTTTGCGCTTCGAGGTAGGCTGACCATATTCATCCACCACCTTGGCTTCGATGATGTTGAAGATCTGTTCCGGGTTTACGTTACCACACGTTTCGCACTGACCGCGGTTGCTATCTACCTGATGCGTGGCTTTCTTAAAGTAAGTGACAGCCTCCACCGGACTTCCGTAATACGCAGGGAATCCACCGGTGTCCATAATCACCATCTTATCAAACATCTTGTAGATGTCTGAGGAAGGTTGGTGGATAACCACAAATATCAATTTGCCTTTCAGCGAAAGTTCTTTGAGTAAGTCGATTACATTTTCTGAATCGCGAGAGGATAGACCGGATGTAGGCTCATCTAAAAACAAAATGGCCGGCTCGCGAATTAACTCCAATGCGATATTGAGACGCTTGCGCTGACCACCGCTAATTTTTTTATCGAGTACACTTCCTACGGTTAAGTCTTTTCTTTGATCGAGACCCAAGTTTTCCAGCGTAGACATCACGCGCTGGTGAATTTCTTCTTCCGTAAAGTTGGCAAAGCACAACTTCGCGTTGTAGTATAGATTCTGGTAAACGGTTAGTTCTTCAATGAGCAAATCATCTTGCGATACAAAACCGATGACGCCTTGAATTTTATCTTTTTGGGTATTGATGTCAAATCCATTGATCAGGATTTCTCCTTGCGATGGTTTTTCTAAACCAGCCAACGTGAGTAGGAGGGTAGTTTTACCCGCCCCACTGGCACCCATAATTCCAATCAACTTGCCCGGGCCTTCAGCAATCAATACATCGCGTAAGCCAATGGCACCATTCGGAAATTTGAACTCTTTCACATTCGCGTTGAAAGAGAGTTTGGTGGTTTTAATTTCTTCGTTGAAGTGGGCAACTAAATCGCTGTAATAAAGCGCATCGCCCGCCTGCGTTTTAATCGTGCTGCCGTGCGAGAACAGATAAACTCTGTTCGGTTGCATGATAAAACCGTTGAGGATATTAGATTCCTCGCCCAGGTATTTGGTAAAATACATTTCCACGCTGCTGATGCGCATGAAAATTAAGTTGCCTGTAATGTGACCGTGCGTATGCTTTTGTGATTCAGCTGCTTTTTCGTGGGCCGAATTGAGAACCAGAATGTCTTTAAAATCTAAATCTTCAATGCGCTCGGCAATGATGAATTTTTCAATCAGTTTGTATTCATCCTGACCAATGTTAAAAACAGTAGATACCGTATTGATGATTTCAATACGCTGTGGCGTGAAGTTTTTGTCGGAACCGATCAATTCCAACAATTTGATCAACACAACAACTTTCTGTTTCTGGGTAAGTGTTTTGTTGATCTTCTTGCAAATCCCCAGCGTTTTTACGGAGTCCTTTACAGAAGTAAGTTTGTTCTTTTCGTCTCCCGCGCTTTGCTTATTATAACCGGAAAATTCATCATACAACTCCAAATATTCTTTAATGGAGTCGTGATCCAATTCGGTTTGAAAGAAATTGATAACAAATTGACGCTCGTTTTCCGTTACTCCGCCATCTTGTTTTGTAATGATGGCAAAGAGCTGGGTCAGAGCCTTGAGAATTTCCTCACTCATTTGATACCCTTGGGGAGATTAAAAAAAAGTAAGTTGATTAGTACGTTTTGAATTCGAATGGAATTTCGACCAACTCAGAAAATTCCTGGCCGGCTTCTTCCATATCTTCATCGTCATCGTGAAAATACCAAACCACTTTCATTCCTTTGATGTCTTCCAATGCAGAAAGCACATCTAAGATTAATTTTGAAGAGGCTGTATTGAAATACTCGAGTTTAAAAGCAAACTCAGTTGTTGGGTTGGCTTCTGAACTGTATGCGTTGATCCACTCAATTACAGGCTTATAAAATTCAGCAGAGTCTTCGGGCAGTGATCGGCCGCTGATTTCAAAAATGCCATTTTTCTTATCGAGGAGGATGGTAGGGGTATCTTCGGTGCCTTTTAAATTGAGGATTTCCATGATTGAGTCGTTTAAAATTTTTTATTCTTTTTCTCTTAGGATATTCACTTTCAAACAGAAGAAGTCATATTCTGCATCCATCGAATGGAATGCAAACTCTAATTTCTCGCCTGATTTTCTGGCCATATCAACAAAGCCAAGACCGGCACCTCCCTTTTCAGAGATTTGCGTGTTTTTGATAATGTCTTTATACATTTCTTTCAGCCCCTCTTTGTCTTTGGAATTCAAGTCGTTGAGGTTGCCCGTGAGTTTTTCCACATGCACTTTTGGGATGGGATTGCCGGTCATGACGCAATACTTTTTATCGTCTTTGCTGATCATGAAGATGGCGCTCTTACTGACTAGTGAACCTGCCGTAAGACCTTGCTCGCTGCTGTGTTTTACAATGTTTTGAAGAGCCTCCACCATTACGTTGAAGACTTTACGCTTGATACCGGATTCTTCGCCTGACGAATCCAGGTTGCGCTCGGCCATCGCCAAAATTGACTTAGTGGTTTCTTGTGTAAAGTCACCATCATAAACCAAGATCAGTTTTTGGGACATCATGGTCCGGTGCAGGTCATAGATATAGTTCATTGTCTTGAGGTTTTGGGGTTCCGAATTTATGATTTTTAAATTAAAGTATCCTACTATTTCATTTGTTAATGCTATTTTCTAATGGTTTTTCTCTTCATCCTATAATTTGATACCGATCAAAAGTACATCATCCGTTTGTTTGTGTTCACCTTTCCATGTTTCCCACTCATTGTCAAACACTTCGGCTGCATCTTTCATGCTCTTGGTGTGCACTCGATCAATGATTTCTCTCGTTTTCTTAGGTCCAAACTTACGAACTTCCGGGCCACCGAACTGATCGGGGAAACCATCGGAACTAAAGTAGAACGAATCGCCTTTGCCTAACTCCAACCGAGTAGTGGTAAAATTGGTCTGATTTTTATAAATGCCACCACCAATCGGGAATTTATTTCCTTTTACCTCGTCCATCACGCCACCTTTCATAAAATACAACGGGCGGTGCGCACCGGCATACTCCACGGTTTTTGTTTCGGTGTTGATGCGGCATAGCGCAATGTCCATACCGTCTTTTGTAGCCGAATCTTCCTGATCCTGACGTAAAGTTTGAGTCACCCCTTCGTCCAGCAAATCCAAAATCTTTCCGGGCTCCGTAATTTTGCGGCTTCGCACAATGTCATTCAATAAGAAATAACCAATCAACGACAACAACGCTCCCGGAACACCGTGACCGGTACAGTCTACGGCAGCAATGAAGATGTCGTTTTTGATTTGAACAAACCAAGGGAAGTCTCCGCTGACCACATCACGTGGTTTGTAAAGAATGAATGAATCGGGAAGTGCTTTATTGATCAAACGTGTATTTGGCAATATGGCATTTTGAATGCGCTTGGCGTAATTGATCGAATCGTTGATCTTTTTGTTTTTGTTCTGAATTTCTAATTCGATTTCCTTGCGTTCGGTAATATCGTGCGATACCACCAATACGGATTCGATGTTTTCCTGATCATCGTATTCTGGAATGGCGTTCACTTGCATTACGCGGTTACCGATTTCGGAAGGGAAATCCATTTCAACAGACACCTTGTCGTTGCTGGTGTTGACTTGTTCAACGATCGACAGCCATTGATTTAAGATGCTTTCC
>JABFSO010000299.1 GCA_013140555.1 Cyclobacteriaceae bacterium
GTATTGACTAAAATGGCTCCTTGTGAGCCATTTTTTTTATCCATTCCGGATGCGGTTAAAAAACTGCATCAACAGTTCTTTGCTCTCATTTGCAAAAATTCCTTTCACGATCTCTGTGCGCGGATGCAACAACGGGCTCTTTGCCAATGAATAGCCTCGTTGCACGTCTTCTGCACCAAACACTAATTTTTGTAGCTGCACCCAGTGCAATGCACCCGCACACATCACGCATGGCTCGAGTGTAACATACAGTGTGCATTCATTCAGGTACTTAGAACCTAACGCATACGATGCCGTGGT
The DNA here is from genome assembly GCA_013140555.1 of Cyclobacteriaceae bacterium. Taxonomy (GTDB): domain Bacteria; phylum Bacteroidota; class Bacteroidia; order Cytophagales; family Cyclobacteriaceae; genus ELB16-189. Next base: position 301 of record JABFSO010000299.1, read on the forward strand.
GACTGCCAGCATTTCGGCATGGGCAGTAGCATCGGTCAGTTGTTCTGTTTGATTGTGAGCACGTGCAATGATTTTATCCTGACAAACTACCACAGCGCCCACCGGCACTTCGCCTAAGTCCAGTGCTTTGCGCGCTTCCTTGAGTGCTTCGCCCATGAAGTACTCGTGTGATTTAGCTACCAGTAAGCTCACGCCTATTTTATTTTTACCGATTTCATCATGGCACGCACCGTAGGCTGCCACTCGCTGCGCTGATCGCGCGGGCAATTGAAAGAGAAAACCATAGCCTTATCTTTCTCCACCATGTATTGGATGTACGTGTATCGGAAAATAGCAGACTGCTCTCCTTCCTTCATGCGGTTGCCATTCACCCGCGATTCAAACTCAAAAAAGATAAACTTCTTCTTGTTCACCACATGAATGCCCTGGTCAATAAAATCCACCCGATCATATAGATTATTGATGCCGGATTTAAAAAACTTCTGTGCCAGTTCTAAATTTTCGTCCGGCCACTGAGTAGCTGAGATATTCACACTAAAATCTGCCGTGCGATTTCCATTGGTGAATGCCGCCAACGGTGCTCGTACGGAAGGATATCGTTGGATAATATCATCGGGAGTCATCGCGGTAAGCTCGGCAGGAATGGAGACGGTAATCCCATCGGAAACCTTTGTTTTCACCAACTTGGGAGGAGTAAAGCAAAAAAAGAATACACTGATTAAGATCAATCGTTTGTACATAGCTAATTTATTGAATGAACATCTTGATTTAGTAACGAATGAAGGCAAGCTTTTATTAATTTGCGCCCTCAAATTTAATCATTTTGCCATGCTGCGAACCCATACCTGCGGAGAACTACGAATTTCGGATGTGAACAAAACCGTTACCCTTACCGGCTGGGTACAGCGCCAGCGCGATAAAGGTAGTCTATTGTGGATCGATTTAAGAGATCGCTATGGTATTACTCAATTGTTTTTGGAAGAGGGCAAATCAGACCCTGCACTTTTAACGCAAGCTCGCACGATCGGGCGTGAGTTCGTAATCAAAGCTACGGGCATCGTGGCAGAGCGCATGTCTAAAAATGATAAGATGCCTACTGGCGATGTAGAGATAAAACTTACTTCTATTGAAGTACTCAACGCTTCGAAAACTCCACCCTTCACCATCGAAGATCAAACAGACGGAGGCGATGACTTGCGTATGAAGTATCGCTATTTGGATTTACGTAGAAATCCCGTGAGAGAAAGTTTGCAGTTGCGTCATAAAATGGCGCAACAAACACGCATCTATTTGGATGGATTAAATTTTATTGAAGTTGAAACTCCGGTATTGATCAAATCCACACCCGAAGGTGCCCGCGATTTTGTGGTGCCCTCACGAATGAATCCGGGTGAATTCTATGCGTTGCCGCAATCGCCACAAACGTTCAAACAATTGTTAATGGTTTCCGGCTTCGACCGCTACTATCAAATTGTAAAATGCTTCCGCGATGAGGACTTGCGTGCCGATCGTCAGCCGGAGTTTACACAGATCGACTGCGAGATGGCCTTCATCACGCAAGAAGATATTTTAAAAACATTTGAAGGTTTGGTACGCCATCTCTTCAAAACCGTGAAAGGTATTGACATGGCTTCGGTGCCGCACATGAGCTATGCCGATGCGATGAAGTATTACGGATCAGATAAACCCGACACCCGCTTCGAAATGAAGTTTGTAGAATTGAATGACGTAGCGAAAGGCAAAGGCTTTGTGGTATTTGACGATGCACAATTGGTTGTTGGTATTTGTGCGAAAGGATGTGCGAGCTACACTCGCAAGCAACTGGATGAACTCACCGAATTTGTGAAGAGACCACAGATTGGAGCGAAAGGTTTAGTGTACTTACGCTGCGAAGCCAACGGCACTTTCAAATCATCGGCAGATAAATTTTTCGATGAAATCGAGTTGAGCAAATGGGCACAGAAATTTAATGCCGATGCAGGTGATTTGATTTTAGTATTGGCCGGAGAAACTGATAAGACGAGAAAAGCTTTAGGCGAATTGCGTTTGCATGTTGCCAATCAATTGGGCTTACGCGATAAAAATAAATTTGCTCCGCTGTGGGTAGTTGACTTCCCATTACTTGAATGGAATGAGGAAACCAATCGCTGGCATGCGATGCACCATCCTTTCACTTCACCGAAGCCGGAAGATATGGCGCTGTTGGATAGTGATCCCGGAAACGTACGCGCTAATGCGTATGACATGGTGTTGAATGGAACTGAAATTGGTGGTGGCTCGATTCGTATCCACGACCGCGCTACACAACAATTGATGTTCAGCAAACTGGGCTTTTCACCGGAAGAAGCGAAAAAACAATTCGGCTTTTTGATGGAAGCATTTGAATATGGCGCGCCTCCACACGGTGGTATTGCCTTTGGCTTCGACCGGTTGTGTTCGTTGTTTGGTGGTGTTGATTCCATACGCGACTTTATTGCGTTCCCTAAGAACAATGCCGGCCGCGACACAATGATTGATACGCCTTCTACTATTTCAGATGAACAACTGAAAGAGTTGGGCATTTTGGTAAAAGAAAGTTAAACAACATTTATTTCTATTTGTTACTTTGAAACAATCCGATTGATTCTTTAAAATCTATTGTCCCCACTGTATGAAATTAAATTATTCTTCACTTACGCGCATCCCGAGTATCTGCGTGTTCATCTTGATTTTGATCAGCTCTTTTTACAATGTTCAGGCTCAAACCGTCAGCGCTTTTGACTTAGGATCGGCAAATGAACCGATCTTCCCACTGAGCAAACAAAAAGTTTACGGAATTGCCATGTCATCAATTGGTGGCGATGCTACACTTACCGACTTAACCACACAAGCTACATCCGGAACTTATGCTGGTTCTGATATTTCTAACTTCAGTTTGTATTACAACGACATCAATGATTTCGCCAGCGCGACATTAATCAGTACTTCCGGTTCATCTTCCGGAGCCGGAGAGATTATCAGCTTCAGTGGGTTTTCCCAAACCATCGTTGGTGATGGTGTGGATCGATACTTCTACATTGCTGCCAATGTAAACGCGGGAGCCACAGTTGGTAATACGTTCAGTATTTCCTTTTTCGCTCTCAGTAATTTCAGTTTTTCAACATCGGTAAGTTTCTCTTCTTCTCTTGGTCCCAGCGGCACCAAAACAATTCAAGCCATTGCTGCGCCTACCATCTCATCATTTTCTCCTGGATCGGCAGGTAGCGGCAATACAGTTACCATAACGGGTACCGGATTTATTGGTGTGACAGCTGTAAGCTTTGGCGGAACTGCAGCCACCTCATTTAATGTTGTTTCCTCTACAACTATTACAGCCATCGTAAGTACAGGTACCAGCGGAAGTATTTCAGTAACAGCTGCCGGGGGAACCGCTACCTCTGCCGGATTTACTTTTTTGCTCCCTCCAACCATCTCATCAATTAATCCTACTGCTGCGGGAACCGGAGCAACGGTAACCATTACCGGAACAAATTTTTCGGGCATAACAGATGTTTTGTTTGGAGCAACCGCAGCTGCTTCGTTTAATATCGTTTCATCAACCTCGATCACCGCAGTTGTGGCCAACGGTTCGACAGGTGCTATTACGGTCAAGTCTCCCGCTGGTGGCGCTTCGTTTGCTGGCTTTACCTTTTTATTACCACCCACAGTCGTTGTTTTCAATCCAACAAGTGCTGCCGAAGGTGGATCGGTGACCATTGACGGAACCAATTTCATAAATGTAACAGGGGTGAGTTTTGGAGGAGTGCCTGCCGAATCCTTTGTTGTCGTTTCAACTAAAACCATCACAGCAAAAGTGGGCAAAGGGGCAAGCGGTAGTGTATCCGTTACAACGGGAGGCGGAACCGCGAGTCAACCGAATTTTACATTCCTTGATCCGAAACCATTAGTGAAAATAGGCAACAACACAAGCGGAGTATTAGTAGCGAATAACAGTACGACAGCCATTGACCTGGGGAAAACAACACTCACTAAAGATTTGACGAAGGAGTTTATCATTGAAAACTCCGGCAGCTCGGATCTGACAGTACTGAATGTAACTTCCAGCAATCCCAAAATCACTTTGGTTACGTTACCAACGGCTCCTATCCTTCCCGATGAAGTGGCTCCTTTGATTTTCAAATTAGACGCAAAAGATGCAGGCACGTTTTCTTCTACTATCCTGATTTCTTTCGTAGGAGCTAATTATCAATTTGAATTGAAAGGTGAAGTGTTGGGCGAAAATCCAGAATTAGAAATTTTCAATATCGTAACTCCTAACGGGGATGGAGCACATGATTTCTTTAAGCTAGCCAACATTGAAGCGTACCCGATCAATAGCGTGAGCATTTTTAATCGTTGGGGCGATAGAGTCTATAACATCAGTCAATACAACAATTCAGAATCCGCCAAGCGGTTTGAAGGTGTTGCGAATGAAGGTGAGCAACGTGC
>JABFSO010000196.1 GCA_013140555.1 Cyclobacteriaceae bacterium
GTCGAGTTTCGTTGCTTTCATAAATACTCTTGTCCATTGGTCTTGTTCTTTTTTCTATTTGCCTCATTAATTTCATTCAGTCCTTCATTTTCCGGATGAAAAATATCATCAGGCTCAACTTTATACTGAATCTCTCTTTGAGATACTATTATTGCTAGTTCCCTGATTTCCTCACTGTTCAATTCTTCAATTTTAATCAAGTCGTAAAAACATAAATTAAGAAGTTCCACCGATTCCCCGTCTCCATGTATATGGTCATATTGCATGACCTTCATTGTCGGGGGGTGATAGCTTTTGTGTTCTCGCTTCGCAAAAGCTACAAAGTCAAAAAGTACTTCAATTTGTTCTTTGGATAGATTGTCAATCATATTCTCACAAGTTGTATTTCGGAGATTAATTCACTTTGTCGTTACTGTCCACGGAGTCGACCCAATTGCCGGCAACATTCAGCTTATTGCTGGCGGGCAATTAAAAAACTTCGCCCTGTCCAACGAGATAAAGATAATTAAAGAACTACAAACTTCAATGACGCACAGTCCCGCCCACTTGCCGCAAGCTATTGTTACCGCCAGTGCCCTACTCCATACCTATGTAAAAACGCCCCTCATTGTAATTTCTGCAATTTTAATAGTCGGCTCTGCAAAAGTCAATGTTAAGGGTTCAAAAACAGCGTAGTCACCCAGAGCGAATGTCATTGCTAAATGCTTGGCATATAATTGTAGAGTGTCTGTATTGCTTCTATCGGTTGCTAGTTTTTCATATTGAAGTAATCTTTTTTCAGAGCTTAGTTTTTCAGTTGGTCCAACTATACCTGATGAATTGACAAAACCAATATCATTGAACTTCCCAAAGTTATGGAGTTCACAACTTTGGATTAAGTATTGATGTATGCACTTATAAAAATATTGAGCTCCTTCAATGTCAACCTTTTTTCCAAACAAAGAGCTAGACACGGCATATCGAGAAATGAGGGATGATGTCCAATAAGAAGCAAAGCAAAGAATCTCAAAATGGGTCTTATTGAAAACATGAATAGCACGTTCGTCATCCATTTCTACGTCAGCAACATTTTTTACACTTGAGTCACTAGATAGTTCAACTAGTGATGTTAAAATAGTCTCAAGTAGCTTTGATGCCTGAATTCCTTTGTTTATGAAATCAATGGATGCTTTAGCAGAACGGTCGAAATCTCTTTTCATTAAACTTCTCCAATTAGTTAACTGTATACTGTCGCTAGATAGTCATTAAACGCTTTTACTATTTCATGTTTTTGAGTCAGAAAGCGTCCACCAATTTTAGGTTCGTATTCAATGTTCTCTTCTCTTATTTCGGTTCGATAGCCTTTTTGCTTGATAAATATCTTAATGCCATTCACTGAACTCCACCAAATATTTTGACCGCTGTCAGAAAATTCATTGTAGGGTGAAAATTGGCATTCGTCTGTGCAGACTGAGTGCGGTTCCACTGCGTATCTAATTTTTACTTTAAAGTCCATGATTCTATTCTTTTTTTTAACATTTGTCTGTCTACACGTTTTGCCGGGGAGTCAACGGGCATTGGCGGTAACGGTTTGCAGCTACCCGAAGGTGGCGGTTTGGAACACTAAACTGTCTATAAGCACTAACGTTTGTTTGAAACACAAATGTTCGTATTCGCATGTCACCGCCACTTTTGGGTAGGTGCTGTTAGCGGCTGGCATTTTTATCGTTCCCATATTTTTCTAATTAACTTCAGTAATGGAAATTCTTTCCTGTCAGTTGGTTTGTCCAATGGTTTGTTGTTATTGTCAGTTTGTGTGGTAACTGATGTTGTTTCACTTTGACTTTCATCATAACTTTTCATTTCTAATTCAAATCGTTCGTCTTCGTCAAGCGGTTGTTCCAAGTCTGCACCACCTTTATGTGCAAATTGAACATAGTCTTTTGGTGGTGTTGGCAATTTGCCTTCACATTCCTTTGAACAGAGATTTGTCAAAAGAGGTAAAACGTCTGTGCCAACATTTAAAGAAATCCAAAGTTGATTTGTTTGCTCGTAAGTCATAGTCTTACCACAAACGCTACAATTTACAGTGTCGCCTGAATACCGAACTGGATTATGAGTTAAACGAGGAAACCCCATTCTGTTTTTCCAATTTCCATACAAGGCTCTTGTGCTTACTCTACTGTCTTTTAAATTTTTGCACTTTGTAATTTCATAGGGAAACCAATGTAAGTCGTATGAAGTGTAAGGGTCAAAATATTCAAGCGCTTCCATTTGTCCAATTACTGGTGGAATACGTTTCAGTTTACTACCGTAAAGCCAAACTTTTTTAACCTTCGTCAGTTTTGAAATTGTCTCAGGTAAAGTATGTATTTGAGCAAACAACTCTTTTCCAAGTTCTTCTACGGGTGAAAATTCGTCACGGTTTTCTGCTGCTACCTTGTCGACATAGTCGCATAGTTTTTTCCAAGCAACAGAATTTCTGTCTTGCACGTCATTCTCTATTTTGGAAATTCTTTTGTTCATTGTCGTGCCCTATTGTGTGATGTCGTCTTGCCGCATAACATTAGAATATGCGCATCTTTCACCCAAAACTTGCGCATACTTCACATATATCTGTAAGGAGGTGAACCCCACTTTCCTAACTAAAAAATGCCCTATCTAATGTTGTTTTACTCAATTTTACTCATTCACTCCTAAATATCCAAGTTATGTATCACGCCAAGGATAAGCCTGAAAGAACGAATCATCCTTGAAACCAAAAAAAAATCCTGAGCTCATAACTCAGGATTTTTTTAGTAGATGCATGCAGCCTAGCTGCATAAGCCCGCACCCTTAGGCCGTCTTGTCAGGTGGTTGCTGACCTTTGCGCTTGGGTTTCTTGTACTCCGACTTCTTCTTGAGGCCGAGCGACTCTACCTCGTTGCTGTCGGGACCAAACTGCGACACTACGTATGCCTTGCAGGCTAACATTGTGTGGTGGAATTTCCACTCTGCGTCCATAGCGCTTGCGCGCTGTTCCTTCCACTTCACTTCAGCATCTGCTTCCATGCGCTTGGCATTCAGCATTTGGTCGAATAGAAGTGTAACCGCCTCTTTCGAGGTCTCCTCCTTGGTAGGAGCGTAATTCGCGATGATCATCAATCTGTTGTAGGCCAGCACGTTGTTCTCAGCAATTGTGTTTTTCAATCTTCTTACTTTCTTTTCCATATTGAATGGGGTTAGAAGTTTACAAAATTAATTTCATCGCATCATAAAAGACACGATGATGCGCTGCCTCGGCAAAACGCGTACATCATGGCGCACGTTAGGTAGATAACACAGCGGCCACGTGACAGTCACTCCTTGTCTACCGCAGAAATTACGTTCTGCCCAAAAAGTGAAAGTCGCATACATCTTGCTAGACGATGTTTAAAATGACGTTGTCAAAACTTTGCTACGCTCACAGTACGCACATCTTGGCGTACAATGCCATGAAGTGCGCAGCCTTCGACTTAAGTAGCGCAGTCATTAACATTTAATGAGCTGCACTGCGCATTACGTGCGCTGACCTGCGCTTGATCTGCGCACTTCTTACAACAAAGTGCGTAACCTTGCGCTTTGCCTGCGCAGCCTTGCGCATTACGTGCGCAACCCTGCGCATTACGTGCGCAGCCCTACGCATAACGTGCGCAGCCCTAACAACGAACTTCGCACGCGTGACAAAAGCCTTCGCTCCATCATTTTCAAAATATCTGGGAGCAACGTTTTACTCCCGCACACGTGTATTTGCCATCCAAATAGTGTGCCAAAACGAAAATCCGCGAAATTGATAGTGATTTAAGCGTTTCTTATAAACACATAGAATGCACATTGTGATATATAACGAAATCACTAACGATATATAACGAAAAAGTGCGAGCGCACATCGTTAGTTCGAAGTAGACCAACCTCAAAAATGGACTATACCGGAAACTCAATCGAAAAGATACTCCCCTCATTCAGCTTGCTCTTGATCTTTAAGCGGCCGCCTGCCAGCTGCAAATACTCCACACAAAAAGATAAGCCAATTCCTGTGCCTGCCTCTTGCCCGGTGCCCATGCTGCTTTTCGCCCCTGCGGGTTTCTCTAGCTGATGAATCAACTCCTCCGCCATGCCCACTCCTTCGTCTTGCACGTGGATGCTTGCCAGATGATCTTGTTCTTCGTAGTCAATCCAAATCGTGCCGCCCTTGTGCGAAAACTTAATCGCGTTGGCTATCAGGTTGCGCAACGTTAGGTTTAATATGCTGCGGTCGAAGCGGATAGTTTTATCGGGTACCGGCTTTACGCGAATGGTCACACTCTTGTTAAAGGCAATAGTCTGAAACAGATCCACATTCTCTTTCAGCAGCAAATTCAAGTCGAAGTTTTCGTGGCTCACCTGCACGCCTTTCAACTGCGCAGCCTTCCAATACAAAATGTTTTCTACCAACAAACTCGTGCGACTCAAGTCGCCTTCAATGCGTTTGAAATAATAATTAAACTCCGACTGCTCAATTTTTCCTTTATTATAAATAGACAGAATGCCGCGCAGCGAATTGAGCGGACTCTTAATATCGTGCGACATCACCGAGAGCAACCGATCTTGCACGCGGTTGGTCGAACTCAACTCTTCCGTGCGCGCCTGCACCTGCTGCTCCAACTGCACATTCATGGACTCCAAACTTAAATACGACTTCGCATAATGGTTGGCCAACAAATACACCTGAAACAACAAAAACACCAACACACCCAACTCCACCAAATACATAAACTCAATATC
>JABFSO010000164.1 GCA_013140555.1 Cyclobacteriaceae bacterium
GTTCTCAGAAATGTAGATTTTCCAGACATGTTTGATCCTGTGATCAACACACTTTTTCCGTCAATATGAATATCGTTTGAAACACAATGTTCAATCAAAGGATGATAGGCTCCTTTCATGGTCATGGTTTTACCTTTATTCACCAATTGCGGCTCACACGTTTTTGATTCTCCGGCTCGCAGCGAAAGGATGGATATGGCCATATCCATGTCACCAACATACTCGATCAATACTTCAATATGTGATTGTTTGGATTCTAGCTCTTTGACGATCCAGAAAAGTCCCCAAACTTCTATGAGCAAAAACGATTTAACTAATTCTAACAAATAATTTCCAAATTGAGATAGTTCGCCCTCTATTCCGCTTTTGTTGCTCAAAGCAATCAACACAGACTTTCGCTTGAATGATTGCAGTTCGGCAATTGAATTTTTTACAGATTCATTTGACAATTCATGGTGACTCTGACTTAAATAGTCACAAGCTTCAATGAGTGCATTTAATTGCGGAAATGACCGAATGAATTGATAGGTGTTTCCCTTATTCCAATAGTGCACCAACATATTCAGCGTAAGCGGTGCGAGCAATAGGACAATGCAAATAGGATATTTGAAGGAGAGAACAACCAGACAAAACGTAACCAACAAACTAATCGCCAATGCCCAAAGCCATTTGGGACGAGTTAACAGATTTTTGGTTAGCAGAGAAGAAATATAATATGCGTCCGGCCTGCTAAGTGAAAGTAATTTGAATTGTATGGCATCGCGTAACTTTTCTTGAGTTCGAAAGAAATCGATCAGGTGATTGAGTGGATTGGTAAGGCTGCTGCCCGGTTGCGTCATCCGTTTGTAAAGAACTTGCTGACCTACATTACTGGCCGTGCGATCTACGAACGCAAATAACTTTTGAAAATCGATGTCTTCACAAGTCTGTTCGGTTAATTGGTGAAATGAATTTTCCGATGAAGTATTTGCGTACTTCTTTATGCGGTCAAAGTCAAACTCATCTGCTTTGGGTTTGCCCCATTGCCGTTTTAGCTCTTCTTTAATTTTTTTAATTTTCTTCTGCGTTTGAATGCGCACTAGAATGGCTCCAACAAGTGTAGCACCGATCGCTAAAAAGACAAGATAGAAGAGCACGTGTAAGTTGCTTTGGTTACGCCACGTCTCTTCCGGTAGACCACTTCAGCATTTCAAACCAATCTTGTTTGTCCAACACAATGTCTGTCGACTTGGCTGCTTCGGAGATGCGCTCAGGCTTTGTAGTGCCTAAGATCGGGAAGATGTTGGAAGGATGTTTTAATAACCAAGCCAATGCTAATTGACTATACGATGCATTGTATTTGGTAGCCTTCGCAAACCAATCTCTCTCTTCGAAATGAAGCTTACCGCCTCCGAGTGGCGACCACGCCATCGGGCTTGCTCCGTGTTTGATCATCAAATCCAAATCACCATTAAAGAGTGAGTCAATCCGCGAAAGCGAAATTTCAATTTGATTGGTCACCAACGGAAATGGTAAAAATTGTTGCAGCATTTCAAATTGCGATGGTGTAAAGTTAGACACACCAAAATGCAACACCTTACCTGCCGCTTTTAGTTTCACAAATGCCTCAGCCACTTCATGTGGATTCAGCAATGGATCAGGACGATGAATCAATAACAGATCCAGGTGATCGGTGGCCAACATCTTCAACGAGTTTTCGGCTGACCAAGTGATATGATCTTCGGAAGTATCGTAGTGTTTGATCCATGTTTGCGGGCGCTTGGCCGAACTAAACTTGATACCGCACTTGGTGATGAGTTGCATTTGGCTGCGAAGTGCAGACTGATTTTTTAATACCGCACCAAAGAGTTCTTCACACCTGTGATCGCCATAGATATCGGCATGATCAAATGAAGTGATGCCTTCATCAATAGAAGTTTTAATCAACCGCTCCACTGATTCGGAGGAAAGTTGTTGCCAACGCCATACGCCTGTAACAATGCGCGATAGGCTGGGGCCTTGCGAGTGGAGAGGTTGTAAATTCATATTACTTGCTGTGTTGGTAGCACTTGCCTTTGCTGCTGGAAGTCATTCGTTTGCAACGAGTGCCATCGGCTGTTTTGCCGCTGCACTGTGCAACTTTGTCTTTGAGGTGTTGATCAGGTTTGCATACACCGCATGCCCCTTTCTTCGCTTTCTTAGCAGCTTCGAGTGTCATGGCATCGGCATCGCCAGATAGTTTACAATCGGCTGTGTGATATTTTTCACCTTTGGCGGATGCATACACGGTTTGACTAAAGCCTTTCAGCGCCAAGCCAAAGAATAAGAATAAACTAAGAATGATTACTTTTTTCATTTGGAGTTAGAGGGTAAATTGCTCAATAGTCAAAATTGTGATTTTTTGAGGAGGAATAAAAATGATATGACGTTGCAGATAAGAACTTACTTGTAAATTTGATTAACCATAAAAAGACTTGAAATGACAGACGAATTAAAAAACATTTGCGCCCATGCAGGTGCTACACCTGATCCTTCGACAGGCGCAGTTACTACTCCGATTTACTTGTCATCCACATTTCACTACACACCCACTGGCGAAAATCCCACGGGAAATGTTTATAGTCGAGAGGGAAATCCTACCCGAAACTCTCTGGAAAATGTTTTGGCACAACTGGAACGTGGAGAAGACGCTGCCGCTTTCAGCAGTGGCAGTGCTGCGGCCAATGCTGTGTTTTTAAGTTTACGTCCAGGCGATCATGTCGTAATTAATTTCGATGCATATGCGGGAATTCGCACGATGTTGCGAGACATTTTTATGCCATGGGGACTCCAAGTAACTTTTGCTGACCTAAGTGATATCAACAATCTATCGAAGTCTCTACTACCGAATACGAAATTGGTGTGGACAGAATCTCCTACCAATCCACAACTTCGAATTGTTGATTTGAATGCTGTTGTTGCTATTTGTAAGAAGCAAAACATTACTGTGGCGGTTGATAATACCTTTGCAACACCTGCATTACAAAATCCAATTGCGATGGGTGCCGATTTGGTGATGCACAGCACGACCAAATATTTGGGAGGACATAGCGACTTGACCGGAGGCGCACTGATCACTGCAAAGAAAAATGAACAGTGGGAGCGCATTCGTCATATTCAACATATACAAGGTGCCGTGCCTAGTCCATTTGATTGCTGGCTCTTGTTGCGTGGCATTCGCAGTTTCGTACCTCGTATGACGCAGCACCTCGCGAACGCAAAAGCGATTGCGGAATTCTTGTCACATCATCCTAAAGTGGAGCGCGTTCTGTATCCGGGTTTAGCAACACACTCAGGTCATGAAATAGCGAAAAAGCAAATGAGCGATTTTGGTGCGATCGTTTCGTTTTTGGTAAAGGGTTCGAAAGCAGATGCCATTCAAATAGCGCAGCGCGTGAAAGTATTTACCAACGCTACCAGCTTAGGAGGAACTGAGAGCTTGTTGGAGCATCGGAAAACTGTAGAAGGACCTGACTCACCTACTCCTGATAATCTACTTCGTTTGAGTGTGGGTTTGGAAGATAGCCAGAGTTTAATTTCTGATTTGAAACAAGCGCTGGGCTAAAAACCCAACTCCTCTTTTCAACCAGAAACCTTTGTTTTCCATTTGCCGGATCGCATGTACCAGTACGCCATGGAGAACATGCTGATCCAATACACCCACTCACTTACCCAACCCCAGGTGATGGACATATTCCACACATCCAACACGAGGTATACGTAGGCGCAATACAACGTCAAGGTGACGATTTCAATCAATAGGTTCACCGTAGTGTTGCCTGTTCCGGTAACGGCATTTAACCACACTACTGAAAAAGATTGAAGCAAGAGCGCGGAAGATACTACCCGCAAAACCGGTGTTGCGTAAACGATAAAGTCTCCGCCTTGCCCGAAAAGTGATAAGAGCAATTCTGGAAATAAGTTGAGTGTCACAATCAGGAGCAATGAAAATCCGGCACTTACTTTTGAAATTCGTACGATCAGAGGAATGACTTCTTCTTGCTTACGCTGACCGATGATATTACTCACCATCGTATTGCTGGCGGCTGCGAATGACCAAGAGAAAATGCCGGCTACGCCAAACACGTTGCGCATGGTATTCGAAACTGCTAAGTCGCGGGCACCGTGGTGTTCAATCAGAATGTAAAAATATTCCCACGTGATGATGCTAAGCGCATATTGTAAAATGAGCGGAGATGATCGAATGAAAATGAGTTTGATGGTAGCTGTTTCTATTTTACAGCTTTCAAAAAAAGAAAATGTTTTGTGGATTCCTTTGGCATGAATGACGATGTAGATTACAATCAAACCAATGGCTTCCGCCATGATGGATGCGTAAGCAGCGCCATTGAATCCTAATTCAGGGAAGCCGAGTTTACCATAAATCAACGTATAGTCTAAAAAGATATTTGCGAGTGCTTCGCTGAGTGTACCCCAGATCAAAAACTTGGTTTGATTTGTGCCAACGAGCAAGGCGTTGCGCATCACATACAAATACAAAAAGGGAATGCCCCAAATGCGAATGAGAATAAAGTCGATGACTTGTTCGGCAATCACCGTGTTGTGTATGGTGGCGCGCAGAATAAATGGAGCCACTGTGTAGGTGACTACAATGCCCATGAAAGCAATTGCCAACGCTGCCCACACCCCATGATAAAATAGTTTGCCGATTTCTTTCGGTAAATTTTCGCCTGCCTTTCGCGCGATGAGCGCTTGTAACCCATTGTTAAGCCCACTACCGATTACTGCAAAGATGAGGTAGTAAACCCCCGTAATGGCTGCACACGCCAATGCTTGTTCGCCCAAGCCTCCTAAAAAGACGTTGTTGGTGATAAAATTGATTTGAGGCACGAGCATCGCTAAGGAGATAGGCAAAGCCAATCCTAAGATTTGTTTGTAGCCGGTTTGAATGCGGAGGTCAGAACTATTCATATAAGAAGGCGCAAAAATAAAGTAATTCCATCAGCTTAGACTAACTTTGTTAAAAGAGCGTCTCATAAGAAGAAACCTCACCCATCAAATCAACATATTATGCAAACCATACTTGGAGCCAACGGTGCCATCGCACAGGAATTATCGAAGCATTTGATCAACTACACGGACAAAATCAGACAAGTAAGTCGCAACCCCAAGCGTGTGCATGAAACAGATGAATTGCTTTCTGCTGATTTGTTGAATTTTGATCAGACGCAGAAAGCAGTTGAAGGAAGTGATGTGGTGTATTTGGTGGCAGGCTTAAAGTATGAAACGGTTACATGGCAAGAGCAATGGCCCAAGGTTATGAAGCATGCGATTGATGCCTGTAAAAAGCACAACAGCAAGTTGGTTTTCTTTGATAATGTATATCCGTATGGGTTGGTGAATGGTGTGATGACTGAAACAACTCCATTTAATCCTACTAGCAAAAAAGGAGAAGTTCGTGCGAAGATTGCTACTCAATTGCTCGATGAAATGAAAGCAGGTAATATTCAAGCGATGATTGTACGGGCTGCGGATTTTTATGGCCCGAATGTAATTACAAGCCTTACGCATTCCATGGTAACAGAGCGAGTGAAGGCGCGGAAATCACCGCAATGGATCGGTGATCAGAAGAAGAATCATTCATTTACCTATACACCCGATGCCGGAAAATGTGTAGCAGTGTTGGGAAATACACCATCCGCTTATCAGCAAACGTGGCATGCATTGACAAGCTCTGAGCGCATGACGGGCGAAGAGTACATTCGTATTGCTTGTCAGTTAGCAGATCAGACTTTTAAAGTTCAGGCATTGCCCAAGTGGGGTGTGCGCATGATGGGACTGTTTGTGCCGGTGCTTCGTGAATTTATCGAGATGATGTATCAATACGAAAACGATTATTTTTTCGATAGCACTAAGTTTGAAAAAGCATTTAATATTTCCGCGACTTCTTACCGAGAAGGAATAGCAGAAACATTAAAGTAGAACTAGCTTTCTGAATAGGATTATTTAATAGTATAGCTGCTGAGATTTATTAAGCCTAGTAATCAAAAACAGTTTAGATAACACCGACCCAATGTGTAATAAATATATTGGTGGGATTAGACGAGCGGAACGTTGTAATGCGTAGGCATAGATTCCATTTTCAATCGAATTACTTTACTATAGTTCTTGCCACGGGTTGTTTGCCATAAATTGATACGATCAATTGTAAATCGATAGGTATTAGGGATGGAATTGTCAAAACTTTATGGCAAGTTGTATTGATTTTTGTTGACGCACATTTTGAATCAAATGCCTTTTCAAAGCCAGTAATTTGTATTACATTTAATCTATTGCGTTAGTAGTTTATGAAAATAATAAAGAGGAATATAAGCACGCGCTCTAAAGTAGTTATTTTTTTGTTGGCTGCATTGATCTTCGGTTGTTCGGAAGAAATTAAAGTAGACCGGGGCCCCTGCCAATTCCCTCCAAATAATTTAAAGTTCCCAACTGCAGATAATGATTCTGATACTTCAAATGATTATAAAGATTGTCCAAATTGTTTCATCACATTGAATATAGACGGTGCAGTATACCGATTTACGAATGATCAAATAAATGTTGGTAGAGCATATAATGAAAATAATACGGCTCTAAGTCTGTCAAATGGATCTGAACTATTTACGATTTCAATCTTATCGCCAAAGAATGCAGATGAAATTCTTGCCACAAAGGGGCAATTTTTTCCATTTGTTTCAAACATTAATTCACTTTTAATGGCTAACCAATCACCTGGAGCAGTTTATCTCGAACTAAAAGACTATTGTAAAGAAATATATCCATCTGAAGTGTCTTATTTGCCGGAAGGCCAAGAGTTTCCAGTAAGTGCTTATCACAAGGTCAATGAAGTAAAAATAATTGATTTGTATTCTAGTGCATTGGGATACATCGGTGATTTCGAGATAAAAGGAGAATTCACTACATACATAAAAAAGGACGGCAAGTATTTAAGCATCACTGGAAGCTATCTTATTGTTTACCGACATATTCTATTTTAAGAAACTTTACTTCCCTTTGTCCTTTGCGGCCCGTGTGATAAGAACAATAGATTAGTTAGCGAGTAAGCCCTCTGCTTGATTTTTAATAACGATGTTCCTCTTTACCAACAAAGCAATCATGTACTTTTTCAAAATCAGATTGTCAAAAATCTTTCCAGCTATTCCGTAAGGAATTTCATATTGAAAAATGTCGATCATTAGGGTATCATTATCATTGCTTTCGAAGATATGTTCATGCTCCATCGAACGAAACGCTCCGGTAATCATTACGTCTTTGAAATAATACGGTCTTCGCATTTCTACAATATGTGTGCTTAACTTCTGTCGGATACAAAAATGGGTGGCCTCCCATGTTACGGATTCACCATGTTCGATCAATCCGGAAGTGCGCCCGGCAACGGCTCTTTCATTAGTTGCTTTTGTAGATTCGATGTGTAAGTCGATACTGCGCGATAGATCGAAGCAAATTTCAATGTTCGCTTTTATACTTGTGGTGAGCTTAATCGTTGTCATGCGTTGATCGATCAGTTGTAATTTAAGAAACTTATATTTAATAAAATTGAATTTCTCATCTAATTAACCTGTCAGCTAGATTAATCGAACTCCGATTAGGATTGACTATCTTAGTATGGAAGAAGTGACTTCTTTAGACTAAGTGAATTTCAATTCTAATTTATGCCGAAGCTATTGGTGATTTACTTTTTATTGAGTTCGTTCATTGCCTCGAGCCAACAGATCGGATACAGCAATTCAGATTGTATTCGTCTATTAAAGAAGAATGATTCTCCGTTAAAAAAACCTCAATCGGGTGACTGGCTGTTCCAACATCCGGAGAGCGGTCAAACTTTTGAGCAATACATCCAATCAAAGCCGGTAAAGCCAACATCTTCACGCAACAAAATATATTTACTACCAATCGGCAGTTTCACACCTGCACAATGGAAGGTAGTTCAGTTCACTGCGGTGTATTTGGGTTTGTTCTTTGATCGAACGGTAACCGTACTTCCGAAGATGCAACCTACTATGATCTCATCAACGCAAAGACGGTATTCTAATACGGCCAATGAACAGTTGCTCACAACACCCATTCTCGATTATCTTGAGAAGAGTATTCCTGTTGACGGACTTGTGATCATGGCCATTACTTCTTATGATTTATATCCATCTGCCGATTACAATTTTGTTTTTGGAATTGCACGAACCAAACAACGAGTAGGTGTTTCCTCATTGTTTCGATATACAGAGGAAGGAATGGAAACCAATTACCAGAAATGTTTGGAGCGACTGATCAAAACATCTTCACACGAGATTACCCACATGCTCACGGTAAAGCATTGCATTGCAGCAGTATGTTTAATGAATGGGTCGAATAGTTTGAGCGAATCAGATAGCCGGGCTAATCGACTGTGTTCGGTTTGTCTGCATAAACTGCAATGGAATTTACAATTCAATATTTCTGCAAGGCTCGAGAAACTGGCAGCCTATTTCAAAAAGCACCAATTACAAACTGATTTGAATTTTGCGGAAGCGGATATTCGAATGATTGAGGAATGATTGTTTATTGTACCGAAACAACAAATCAATCCGGCAAATATTTTTGCAGCAATCCATACGTCCATGTACCTGCGAGCGCAGCGAGAAGCGTAGCGATTGTCACGAGCACACCCGAACCGAGCTGTGCATAAATGGGTCCAGGGCAAGCACCAGTCAGCGCCCACCCAAAACCAAACAACAAACTCCCGATAACGATGCCATGATGATACGGTTTACGTGGCATTTCAATATTGCTACCATCTGCCGATTTGATTTTAAATTTTCGGATGATCCACAATGATAATGCACCCACAGGCACGGCTGTCATGAAAATGCCAAACATGTGAAAACTTTCGAAGCGAAACATTTCCTGAATGCGATACCATGAAATCGCTTCGCCTTTGGTTAAAACAAATCCGAAGAATGTGCCGATGAGTAAGTATTTTAAATTCTTCATAATGATAAAATGAAAGGCAAAATATATTTACTGAACAGAATTCCACCAGCAAAAAAGGAAGCGGTGGCGAGTAGCGAAGGCCATTGCAATGCAGAAAGGCCAAGTATGCCATGACCGGAAGTACAACCTCGCGCGTAACGTGTGCCGAAGCCAACTAGAAATCCTCCAACAATCATGAGAAGAAACCCTTTCCACGAGAACAAAACTTGCCAATTGAATAATTCGTTAGGCATTAAGCCAGGCGGTGTCGCGATACCAAACGATGCAAAGTAATCTTTTGTGCTCTGTGCGATGGCAACCGGATCAGGGTTAGCGAAAACATAGCCTGCTAAAAATCCACCGATGATTACACCTACGGCAAACAACAAGCTCCAACTTTCTTTTTTCCAATCGTAATTGAACAGAGGAATGCGCATTGGCAAAACCGCAGCACACACGTGGCGAAAAGAAGAGGAGATACCTAAATTTTTGTTACCCACTAATAGTAGTAGTGGAACCGTGATGCCAATGAGTGGACCGGCAACATACCAAGGCCAGGGTTGATATATCCAATTCATGAACTTTTATAATTAGCCGGCAAAGATAGAATAATCTACTGAATAAATAGACTAATAAAGATTACAGTTTCGGAGCCAACCATAGAAATCCGGCAGCTCCTAAAAAGAGAAGAAAGAAAAAGAGTGGAGGTATTTGTTGCTCTTCACTAGTTGTATTGTAAGTAGTCGAAGTAGAAGAGTTTGATGAAATACGTTCATTCGTTTCGAGGAGATGAATTGTGCGCAACGAAGCCCATGATTCAATTGGAGCAACATAGAAATTTTTGGAAATAGAATCACCTTCTATTGCAAGTGATTGCCAGCCTGTTGTATCTGCCCATACTTTACCATGACGGTAATCATCGACTACAACATCTTCACGCATCGGAATCGCAACCTGATTAAATCTCAATCGAGGCGTTTTATTCTCAGCGGAGATTATAGCGATCTCAATCGGTTCATCCGGATAGATTGGAAAGGAATTTTTAATGTTGATTTTATGTAATTGATTTTTCGTGCGTGCCATCTGCTCCAGCAAAGGAGACCACAACTCAGCGTAATGATCTTCTTTTCCTTTGAGAATAAGTTGATACGTTTCTTGCAAAAATTGAAACCCGGATTTTCCAATGCCCTTTTCAGCAAAACCTGATAGAGTACGTCCATTCGCATCCGTGATTTTTTCAACTGGCTCTTTCACGATCCACGGAGCTACTGAAACAACTTCTGTTGAACCGTTAAACTTTAATCGAACCGTATCTTTTGCGTTTTCCTGAATGGCTAAAGTTAATGAAGAGCGATTTTTCTTTTCACTGCCGTCTATTAATTTGATGAGCCCCAGACCATTTTCTACGGCCGCAGTCAGTGCGTTTAGTTCGGTGACAGGTAATTCTACCAACGTCTCGCTGGGAATAATCACCACATCAAACGACTGTAGCAATGCACCTGTCAATCGATCAGTTTTCAACGCTTTGATTCCGCTGTATTCGTAGTTGAAATTATTTTTGGAGAGTTGTGTACGCACTGCCAAACGATGACCTTGTATAATAAGAAAGTTTTTCAGGTAACGCATTTCTGCGGAAGGGAAACGTTGAATCATTAAAATTCGTAGGGGTTCAATCGTTTTGGCTTCTACCGGAACAGGATAGTCTTCAGTCGTATTTTCATCTTTGACGTGAAGGGAATAAACAAATTTCCCTTCTTGTTTGGGTGTAATCGAAAATTGAAAGGATTGAATTCCTTTGCCAGATACAGTAATTGAATCTTCAACACCACCGGGACCGGACAAAATTAATTTCGCAGATTTGTCGCTGTTAATTTTTCCGGAGATGATTTCTTTGTGATTCACTCTAAAAATTTCAGGTTGATTCCATTCGATAATTCCAAATGGAGTTTTGCTTTTTAAATAGCGATAGGATTGATTATTTTCCTCGATAAAATATTCCGGTAGGCCATCGCCTAATACCCAGCGAATATTTTTTTCATGCTGAAGTTGATGTAGCGTAAGAGTGGTTGCGTTTGTAAAAGGCTTCGCATCCGGAGTTTGAACGAACCGAAGCGCATTGTCTGATTTTCTCAGACTGTCTGCCTGAGCATCATTATAGTTCAGAGTCAATACTACTAAGCCGTCTGTTGTGATTTCTTTTCGGATGTGTGGTTGCAAGAGAACGCCTGCCAACGCAATCACAAGTAAAGTTGTGGAGAACATTCGTGCATATAAAAATTTAGCAGGTCGCTTCCACTCGAGCCAAAGCAAGCCACTCAGCAATGCAATCGCCCCCAGGCAAATGAACCAGGGCGAAATGAGCGGATGAAACAACCATTCTTTACTCATGCAACTCCTTTACTTTTTTTAGAAATTCCTGATCCAATGAATGAAGTGATTGTGCCGACTGGCTCGCTGCATCTGTTGAGCGCGGAAGAACTTTCCAAAATAAATTTTGCAGCGAAGCGAGTTGCGATTTCATTTCCGTTGGATTCATAGTTGATTCTTCCAATCGCTTGAGCATCGACAAACCCTCTAGGTATTGACCCGGTTGCTCCACCACCAGTCGCGCGAGCTCTTGCCCAGCCAGTTGCAGTTGTTTTTTATCAGCATCCGATAGTGTTTGTTTATTTTTTTGTTGCCATGATTCAATAGCCACCAATGCTTTTCGGATTTGTGGAAATGCAATGGAAATAACTGTCGAGTTATTTTGAGTTGAATTGTGCACTTCACTTAAATCGGCTGTGAGTCGTTTTTCTTCTTTCAGTGGAGGAGGATCAAAGCCGGTGCGATGAACGTAGATTCTCGAATCGTTGCTGATTTCTTTTAGTAAGCGAAGGGCCGTGTATTGATAGGGCAAAGATTTTTCCGGTTGATACAAACGCAAGTAGAGTTCAGCGTCCCACATTACGGTAAGCGCGGCTTTTAGCTTGGCACGAACGGATTGCACGAAGAACGTGGCTTGTTCGCCATCATCGTGGTTATGCGCAAAAGCCTCCAGCGGGTTTTCTAATTCGGTTTTGCCGTCACCTCCTTTGTGATCGTGTCCATGAGATTCTTCTTTTTTCTCGGCTACCAGATTATGTTCATTCTCCTTGTCGTGTGTGTGGCCAAACTTGGCGACCACGCTTTCGTGATCGTCTTCTTCCGAAGGGGCTTCCACTTTGCCAATCTGATCTTCAAATTCTTCACCCAAAAATTGTCCGTAGCGCAAACGCAACACCTTTTGATCGTAACCTAATTCGTTGCTAGTAGATTTGAATTGCTGCAAGCTGATTTTCTTTTTTTCTTTCAACAGCTTTTCTGTGTCGATGATGATTTGTCGCTGACTTCGAAAATAATCGGGCATTAAATCGACACCGAGTCCTTCATCTTCAACGATTGTCTGCTTTGTAGTGTCCTGCAAAGTGATAAAGAAAGTCTCCGTTCGGTTATAATTGGGTGAGGGTGTTTTATTGTCAGTGGCTTCTACATAAAAATACAACTCATCACCCGGTTCCATTCCCATTTTCAGCAAGTCGATTTGTCGAGTGGCTTTTAGTTGCTTGCCGCTGATGGGTTGATCGAAGGCTAATTTTTCTTCGCGAAACTTTACCGACTCTCCACTCCCTTTGCTGACGGTAGCCACAATGATGGAGCGCGATAGTCCGTAGTCGTCTGATAGTGTTGATTGAATCGTGAGCGATAACTTGTCGCGTAAAGCGAGTTTTGTAAACTGATTAAGATTATCGATCGTGATTTTAGGAGGCTGGTCCGCAATGATTTCAATTTTGTAAAAATCCGAGCGAGTGACTTTGTCTTTTTGTTTCCATTGAATTTGATAAAAGCCCGATTCACGAATCTGATAGCTGACTTGATAGCCATCATTTGATTGTGAAAACTGAATGGAATCTTTTCCTGAGATGATCAATTGTGCTGAGGAAATTTCAGAACTGAATTTTAGCTTCCAGCTTACCTTGCTTCCTTCCGGAACTTTCAACTCGGGTTGCGTAGCATTTGTGGAAGAAAGATTCGTGTAAGTAGGTGGTGTTACTTGAATAAAGAGTGATTGGATACGCGCTGATTCGGTGGGCGATGCGGCAATTTGTGCTGCGAGATTTGTTTTAGCCGATGTTGCCGGATTGACCGATACAAACGAAGTAAGCGCCACATACAAAAGCAAAGCGATCACGACCGATCCGGCAGATTGAGGTAAGAGATTAGGCAATTTGATTTTGGGGAACAGTTGATGAAAGTGCTCTGTTATTTTTTGTGTCTGTAATTGCGCTAATCCTTGTAACGAGTCTGGATTTTGTAACAGTAAGTCGGCACTGTGTTCTAGTTGTGGATACTGTGTATTCAGGTAACTGGTAAACTGTTCATCTTTGAGTGAGAATAATTTCAAAAGAAGAACTCTTGTTATAAATGAGATCAGCACCGAAGCACTGATCAAGCTTATTTTCAATGTCTGGTTATCTGAACTAATATGTAAAATCGTAGCCGCCAGCATTCCCGTGGCAACGGCAAACAACGCACTTTCTGCCAACCGATAAAGTTGGTAGCGTCTTTTCAGGAGTTGAATGCTATGGTTCACACGCGTCTCACTCATTGGTTCTTTCGATAAGCTATCCACCGTTCGATCATAAATACGACCAACAACAAAATGAATAGGTAGTAGTTAAAATGATTTTCGATGATCCGATTGGCAGTAGAGGCAGATAATACACTGCTTTGTAAAAATGAATCGGGCATTGAGCGCCTATCGTGTAAGCGAGTGCTTTTCCATTTATCTTTTTCCGGAATTAGAATGGACGCAAGTTGTAAAGTAAAATTGGCTTCTTCCATTGTTGAGATTGAGAGCCGCTTCGTCAATGCCCATTGGTTGGAACTTACTGGTTTTAAAATGGCTGATCCTGATTTAGGATTGTAGAACACAACTGAAGCTGAATCAGACGCAGGTGCTTTTTGATCCGATAACCAAAAGAGCCAATTGCTGCTAGTGGATTTGTAATTGACAGTGTTCTGTTGTTGAATGGTGAGTTGAATTGGCAATTTTTCCTGAATGACTTCGAGTGACGCTTTCAACAAGCGTGCATCTTTTTCAAAAGCCTCATCGGCTACAATTAGAACTTTTTGCTGCAAAATATTTTTTGCCTCTACAGAATCAATCCCCCTCGATGCACGAATGGTTTCGAATTCAGTTGCATCCGCTGACGATGTTCCCAAGCGTATCAAATAATTAGTATTCGATTTTCGAATAGTCTCTGCTACGAAACGACTCTCCGAAGTAGGAAGTGTAATCCATTGAATAGAAACAGGAAGCGATTCACGCATACCGGCAAACTGCTCAACACCGGATGAAGAGAGTACGATTATCTTTTCTAATTCCCGCTGGCGAAGCAAAGAAATGCTTTCCCAATAATTAGCCGAACCGAGTGCAGGTTCTTCAGTTGGAAATCCGTCCGCCAGCCAATGCAATTCAAACCCTTGCACTTGTAGACTGTCCATCCACTTTTTTGCTAGTGGATGATTTTTCACGGATTTATCCACCACCAACCACTGTTGATTTTTGGTTTGATCAAATTGCAAACCGCTGAGTAACAATACCCACAACACAAGGATCAAACAGCGGAGGGCTAGCAATAGCCATTCATTGAGCCGGATGCTTTTAAATTGTTGCGTACTCGTTTCGCGCACATGGCGCAAGCTTCCCAATCGAATTACTTTTCCTTCTTTCTTGCTAAGCAAATGAATAGCAATCGGAATGGATAATCCGGCCAATGCCCACAAAAATATCGGTTGCGCGAATTGCATTACCTCACCAGACGTTTACGTTGAGTTAAAAAATTTCGCAGCACATCCTCAATGGCAAAATCCATCGATACCAATTGGTAATTGATTTGTTTTTCCAACATCCAGCTGCGCGATGCGCTCAGCCAAGTATTGACTCGTGTCTGATATTCACTTTGTTGTGCGCGACTGTCGGCTTTTGTTTTTACTCCGGTTTCTAAATCTTCGAAAGTAAAGGAGCCATCAAAATCAAAGGCTGTTTCATGAATGCCCATCAAATGAAAGACGATTACTTCGTTGCGTTTGGTTTTTAATCGTGATATAAATTTTTGTAAATCTTCGCTGTCATCGTACAAGTCGGTGATGAAGACGATCATTTCTTTTCCGTGGTGATCGTAAAGCTGTTCGATGTTTTTGGATTTATCCCAGCTACCCTCACCAGTTACTTTCACCAACTCCGTGAGAAAACGAATGAACTGTTGTTGTTCAAAACGTGGCAGCACTGATTGTATTGCCTGATCATTCACCGCATACAAACCAAAAGTATCACCCTGCTTCCGCGCGAGGTATGCCAATGCAGCCATCATCACTTTGGCATAGTGTAGTTTACTCACATCGCCTTCAGTGTATGCCATCGAGTGGCTGGCATCAAGCATGAACTTAACAGTAATGTTCGTTTCGATTTCTGCTTCTTTGATGTAGTAGCGCTCGGTGCGTGCAAACATTTTCCAATCGAGCTGGCGCAAGTCATCGCCCGGCTGGTAGTTTCGGTATTGACTGAATTCTTGTCCCGCACCAACCGACTGACTTTTGTTGCTGCCACTCATGAAGCCCTCTACAATCACACGCGCAATTAACTCTAACCCGCTGATGGAATTCAGCAGCGAAGGTTTCATTAATTCTTTAACTTGAGAATTCATCTACATTTTGATATAATTTCACGCTTTACGTCTTCCCAAGAAATCGAATAGGGCGCTATCCCATTTATATCAACATCCTCATCAGCATCAGAAAAGTAACTGATGCTTTTCCATAAAAAGAAGAGTTGTGATTCACCATACTTTTGTTTGAACCATATTAATAACTGATCCCAACTGTATAATTGCAACAGCGCATACAAATCAAAGAAGTCTTTCTTTTTTCCCCGACCGCAGATGGTATGCATTTTCATAGCGGCAATGTCTGAGACAGAGTAAAGTTTTACATTTTCTACTTCTATGAATGGCTCAATTAAAGGAAAGGGTTCATGGACAAAGTCACACTTAACTTTGTTGATATTACAAAACAGCATTCTTTCACTTTTACCCATCGCTTCATACATAAATGACGGATCCTCAAACAGCAGACTTTCAATTTCAGATGGGATGAATGAGTTTGGAGAAAATAGATCAAGATCAATGGAAGTGCGATGCCCAATTTGTAAGGCTAAAGATGTCCCACCTGCCAGCGCAAATCTTTGCCTGATGAACGGAATTTTAAAAATTTCAACAAGTAAGCTAAACGTTTTTGACTCAATGGTAGAATGATGAAGCATGAAGTTCGGTTTGAGGTATATGAAAGTACCAACTACAAAAATGCCGTGTTTTAGGATCTAATTCTTTTGACTTTTTTAACTCTGTTATTATTTCGGCTTTACTGTATAAGGTTAACAGCTTTTCAAAGTCTTCCATACGCCCACGTGTAAGTACACGTTCAATCACATAACGTTTATGTTTTTTCAAATCCACATCTTGGATGTCAACATCCCAAAATAGATTTTTAGAGAATGGGAAATTGTTCATTTGCTAAAAGATTAAGGTCAAAACACGTATCATACTTTCTTGGAGATAACTCTTCCACGCATAAAATTAGTAATTGTCAAATACTTTTCTTCAATGTTATATTTTCCAAAAGATGTTTGGTGACAGCATCGGATGTAATGCCTTCGGATTCTGCTTTGAAGTTCATGAGAATACGATGACGCAACACCGGGTACGCTACTTGCTGAATATCTTGTTGAGTTACCGCAAAGCGGCCGCTGAGTAAAGCGCTTGCTTTAGCTGTGAGAATCATTGCCTGGCCTGCGCGTGGACCCGCACCCCATCGCACCCATTCGTTCACATACGCAACATCACTTGCACCGGCACGTGTCGCGCGCACGAGGTTGCTCACCCACTCAATCAAATCCGAACTGATGTGTACTTCGCGCACTAATTTTTGCGCCTCTAAAATCTTCTTGCCTTCCATCACCTTGTGAATGGCTTCGCCCCGTTTGCCCGTGGTGTTTTCAAGAATGGCCCGTTCTTCGGTAGCCGTTGGATAACTTACTTTGATATAAAGTAGAAAGCGGTCAAGTTGAGCTTCCGGTAACGGAAAAGTGCCTGCCTGCTCGATCGGGTTTTGTGTAGCGAGAATAAAGAAAGGTCGCTCAAGCGGATAAGTAACGCCAGCGTAGGTCACTTCGAACTCTTGCATGGCTTCGAGCAGAGCCGCTTGCGTTTTAGGTGAAGTGCGATTGATCTCATCAGCAAGAATGATGTTGGCAAATACCGGACCTTTGTTGAATTTGAAAATACGTTTGCCTGTAGTGTGATCTTCTTCCAGCACTTCCGTGCCAATGATGTCTGACGGCATTAAGTCCGGAGTAAACTGAATTCTGCGAAAGCGCAAATCAATGGCTTCGGAAAGCGAACGAATCATCAGCGTTTTTGCCAAACCGGGAACTCCTTCTAACAATGCATGGCCGCCTGCTAAAAAAGTAATTAGCAATTGGTCGATGATTTCTTCTTGCCCGACAATCACTTTTTTAATTTCTTTTTTCAGGCCGTTGAGGCTGGCAATAATTTCTTCGACAGATTGTTCAATGGATGCTAAATCTTTACTCATAATTCTAATTTTAAATTCTCAATGTCCGTAAGACCGAAAGCTACTTCTGGACTTTCGGACTAAACGCTTTCGGACTAACTCGTTAACGCGTACATGATGATGTTTACACTAAATCGGGTGTTGTCAATTTTATAAAATCGTTTGTTGCGAAAGTCATAATCCCATTCGCAGCCATAATCTTTGTTGCTGTAGAGAACGCCAATGCGGTTGTTGATTTCAATCGCTTTCAGGTAGTCGTGCACAATGTCGTCACCCCAGCCATTCAACTCTTGTGCGGTGGTAGGCGGCCCTTCAAATTGAAAGAACGAAGAATAAATGGGATGTGTCTTTGGGATTTTCTTCAATGAGTTCGGTCCGAAGATTCGATCCATCTGCGCTTCAAATGTTTTGGCAAACAGCCCATCGATGTCATGGTTGCAATCATCGACAAATACGAAGCCACCGTTTTTGACATACTTCTCAAAATTCTCTTTTTCCTTGGCGGTGAATTCCACCAACTTGTGGCCGCTGAGGTAGCAGAAGGGGCATCGGAAGATATCATCGCTGCTAAGCGAAACAATGTTTTCGTTAGTGTCGATTTTGAGTGTGGTGTATTCGATGAGCGAGTTGAGCACATTCACCGGCATGCGCTGGTCTACATCCCAATCACCCGACTCGTATTGCAGGCGAGTAAAAAAAAAACGATTGTCTGCGAGGCTCACTTTATCAACTCTATTTCAATACTTACAAAAGTCGTCTTTTCAATTCAACTTAACATTTATAATTGTTACGAACGGAGACTATTCAGGGTGAATAAAAAAATAAAAGTCCCCGAAAACGAGTTCGGAGACTTTTAAAATCATGTTCAACTAATGACTACACCGCATCCGACAAACTCGAGAACGTAAAGTCTCGAATTTTTAATGGAGGCAATAAGTAATTTACATTCGATTCCACACTGACCGTGCGCTCTACTTTACCTAGTTCTTCTAAATTATTGAGCATGATCACCGGGCTTTCGTTGAAGCGGAAGTTTTTAATTGGATATTGAATCTTTCCATTCTCTATGTAGAAAGTACCATCGCGTGTTAAACCGGTTAGCAACAAGCTTTGTGGGTCTACATCGCGGATGTACCACAAGCGCGTAACAAGCACGCCCTTCTTGGTGCCTGCAATCATTTCTTCCAGCGATTTGGTGCCGCCTTCCATGATAGCCCCGTCAGGACCGGGAATGGCTTTCACTCCTTTTTTCTCTGCCCAGTAACGAGAGTAACTGAGATTTTTCACCGCCCCCTTTTCAATCCACGAAATTTTTTCTTGTGGCCGACCATCGCCAGTCCACGTGCTGGTTGGAAGTTCTGGATTCAATGGATCGGAATAAATGTTCACACGCTCATCTACCATTTTTTCACCCAGCTTGGTGCCGCCACCGGCTTTGCTCAAGAAACTTCTTCCTTCGTCCGCCTGTCGTGCATCTAATCCAAAGAAAATACGCTCTAATAAAACAGCTACTGCGGCCGGCTCTAAAATCACCGTGTATTTTCCAGGTTCAATGGCTTTCGCTTCCGCGGATCGTACAGCCTTTTCAGTCGCAATTTGTGTTGCCTTTTTCGTGTCGAGTTTGGTAATGTCGTTGTAGCCACGTGTAGCGTAGCCGGAGCCGCGTCCATCTTCCGTGCGTACGGTGATTGAGAAATTCGTGTTCGTTGATGTATTGTACGCAAACAAACCTTTTGAATTCATCATAGCTGAGTAGCCGGTGGTGTCTTCTAAAAATCCGGCCGCTACGGCTTTCGCATCTTTCGCTACTTTCAAACTTGCAGCCACTAAATCCGAACGAAGTTTAGGTGTGATGGCTGCGGTGGCCGGTACAAAGGTGATAGGCTCGGCATACGTTTGTGGTCCAAGCAGTGGCATGTACTCCGGATTTTCAGGAGCCAGTTGTGCTAACTCTTCCGAGCGTCTCACTACTTGTTCCAGAGATGCATCATCAAATTCGTTGAT
>JABFSO010000444.1 GCA_013140555.1 Cyclobacteriaceae bacterium
ATGGAATCATGAGCCTGATGTCTCTGTCTGATAATGTAGAATTGACTTGGGATGATGTGACCCTCTATGGTTTGGATATGCTTATTGTACGTAAAGAATCTCTCTATAATTTGGTTAGCCCGCAAGGCGAACTCATTTCACCACAATGGTACTCACAACTAACTTTTAGTGGTTCGAGTAAACCGTTGATTGCAAGCTTGGATGGAAAATATGGACTGATTGACAAAGCAGGCCGAGTATTATTGCGATTTAACTATGAATATCTTGAGTCTACTACTGACGATGGTAAAGTTTTTCTGGCTAAGAAACATGGAAAATATGCCTTCATTTCACGCGAAGGAAAAGAAATTACTCACTTTAATTTTCTTAAACCTTACCGAATTGAGAATTACTATGTAGTAGTTTCCAATAATTTTAAGACGGGTATTTTAAGCTCCAGTGGCCAGGTTTTAGTCCCTGCAGATCAAGATGAAATAGTGAACCTAAGAAATTTTATTCTAATCAGAAAACACAATTCAAGTCAGCTATTGAACAGATATACGCTTCAGCCTATTACAGAGACATTTGATGAAATTCAACCTGTCGATTTTAATGATGGTTCGAGCGAGCGAACTTTTTTTATAACAACTAAAAGCGGTCGTAAGGGAATTTTGGGTGAGTATGCTAATACGATAATTGAAAACAACTACAATGATATCGTGATGTATGGAAAGCAAAATAACCGGTTAATGTTGGCCACACCCTTGATTGTAGCTAAGAATGGAAAGTACGGACTAATTGATATTGACCAGAATGTAATTCTCGAATTTGGCTATGATTCGATTATGCTTTTAAACTCACAGTTAGCAATTGTTCAGTTAGGTAACCGATTTGGTTTAATCGAAATATCCAATCCTCCTAACTTATTATTACCCATTGAATATCAATTCCTATCCGCCAAAGAAGACAAACTAGTTGGTTATAGAAGCAAGTTTTATACCTACAAAATACAAGGGAACAGAATTATTGAGAATAGCGAAAATGAAAAATAAAACCAATCTTCACGGTTCAGTAATTTGAATTATTCTCTTATGGTTGTCAGGGCCAAAAGTAACAGCCCATTTTATCGTTGCACATTCCATAATCATTCTGGTTCATTCCATGTATGAAGTAGGCGGACACAGATTCCATCCCACTGGCGAGGAAGTTACTTCCGTTCCCTCCATTCTCTAATAAACTTACTGTAAGCGTAAAGCATTGCAATTGAAAATATTATCAAAGCTATTTGAAAATATATATCTTGGGAATAAGAGATAGCTACAACATTGACGTACACGGAAAATAAACTAAACAACACAATGTGAATATATTGATTGTACAAATTAAAGAGTAATCCAAGCATATAATAACACAGAATAACCAATTCAAAAATAAAAGCCACCGCAGTAATGTTCAAAGCTACAAGCAAATTTGCCCGTCCGTTGCTCTTTAGATTGAAAAGAAAGAACGCACAAAGCGATAAGTTAACCGCAATATCTATTAAAACATATTTTAATATTTTCACTGCATCTACTTTACGGTAATTTTATAAGCATATAAATAGGATAAAGTTCCTCCATCCTTTAAGTTGAAAAATCGGATTATACCACGGCCTTTCAATTCTTTCTACAACAATATTCTCTTTAGAAATACCTCATTCGCTGGTTAGGTAGCTTATTGAATTATCTTTTACCTCCTCCGCCTGGCTCGGAAGTTACCTCCTTGCCCTATTAACAAATATACTATCTCAGAAACTTATCCCATACAATGTATTAACCAAGCAGGACAATTGTGTCTTTCATCCTACTTGGATGTTAACTTCATTTGCTTGCCTTGATGAGATCATTAATTTCTGCGGCCATCATTTTCAATCGATCATCAAAACTGGCGCAAACAAAAACATCTTTCGAGTTTTCATAATAAATTCTTACACCTCTTCCTACATTATTAAAATAATCAAATTCCACCCTTTCTAAGCTTTTTATAGAATACCTCTGGTGGAATAACGGGTTCCATGTATTGGTAACGACCAAATGCTGGTCATCATACTCGAATTGATAATGGTCTGATACCCCCACGAAATAGGAGAACATGTTCACAACTAATAGTGTGCACACAGCGTAGCTCAGTGGAAATTTAGTTTCAGAAGTTTCCATGTATAAATACACTATCAAAATATTGATACCTATGGCAGCATAAAACCTAAGCGACTCCAATATCCCTGTGGGTTTAACTGTTTTCATTTTTTTAACTTGAAGGTATCGCCAAAACAACTAGTGATAATTTCTTTGTTCCGGAAAAACCCAGATACCATAGCATATCAACCATTTGTAGTGTACCTCGGCTCTAATTCCTTCAATCGCTCTTTTAGCTTTTCGTAATAAGGAATCCACTCTACTAAATGTGGAGCATTGTAGAATTTATGATCGCAAAACTCGAGCTTTGAAAGAAAAGCAGTGTCATTGCAAAGTTTTGAAATAATTAAACCTCTAAACAAATAATCAGCTAAGCCATTAAGTATTTCGTGCCACAGCTTTCCTTCCTTTTCGAGCCTATCCATTTCTGCTAGTACATTGGGTAAATAACTATACTTCTCAATAAATGCCAGGCCCGCAGTTTGCAAGTACTCAGCATAGGCATGACCAAAAGCTTCTGCTTTATCTCTGAACCGAATAGGATTTAATGAGACATCGTAGTTTAACAGACCTTGTGAATCATGGATAGTTGATGGTAAATAACCTTTCTGTATGTATGGCACATAGTCGTTGAATGGTGATTTTACATCAATAATCAACTTCTCTACATCAAAAAACGAAAGTACAGCCTTGCTAAAGCTCAGGTAGCCGTCCTGAGTAAACCTGAACTGGATCCGTGAAAATCCAAAGGGTTCCTTTCTTGAATATGTATCCAGGTTTTCAACAACACATCTAATAAATCCGTACTTAATCATTATCGGTTCAAGAATTGAAAAAACAATTCTCAACTGCTCCTTTGAGTTAACCCTATCCATTCTCTCAATTTAGCAAAATCTATAAAACTTATCTCAACTCGCCCCAGATCATCTAATCACTACGCGCTCCATCAGGCGGGTTGCACCGACCAACAGAAAATAAAAGGACGACAAAAAGGCTTAGCTGGCGCATGACGAGTTTGGAAAGTGTTGTGATCTAAATTATCTAAAAAGATATGTATATAGATTGAATAATCCGAGGGGTGGGTTGGATGGGTTTTTAATGGCTAGTGTAACTGATGAGAGCAGACTACGCTAACGGTTCCATGTACTTAGCTGCAAACGAAGAACAGAAATTTAGAATGGCATAAACTACCGATAGCTGGGGAACAACGGGACTCTTTTACTGGAGGGTCGGAAAGCAACTTATAAGAATAAGGCAGGCCACCTTTAAATGGTATGTACTTAAACTACTTATAGCTGGGGAACAATTTAAACAGATGGTTTCTTGTTTTAAATATTTCCTTTTCTAACTCGCCAAAAATTTTCAGAAAGTAATTTATAAATTTGAATGGGTTTAACTCCCCAGTCTACCAAATCTTCTTGTAACAGTATTTCCTTTGATCTCATAAATAGATCAAAAATATTGTCTTCCAATTTACTATGAACATTACTTAAAAGCCCTTGTCCATATCTCCAAATTTCATCTCTATTATGATCTTCTACACCAAGTAATAAAACATCGCCTTCATATATTAAACCAATCTGAATAAAACCCATTTTATTCCAATACTCTTTTTTATTTTTATACTTTTCAATCTCGTCTAAAATCTTAATGTAAGGGAATACTTGATCTATAGTTCCAAAGTATTCCTCATCACCCATCATAACACCATCATAAGTAGTTATTGTTGTTAAAGCGTAGAAATCCATTGCTTCATCATTTAATACTATCAGTTCAGTTTTAAATGAATCATATCCAATTTTATATATTGATATAAAATTTAAAAAAATAGGCGGAAGAAGTTGAATTTTTATTAATTCCGCAAAACCTTCTACGGTTTTATCCACTTGATTTAAAACTTCTACACCTATTCTATTCATTATGGTTGATTAAAAAAACCTTTTAATTCAGGGTACTTTGTTACAATCTCTCTACCTCCAGTATGCTTTCCTATAATTGCATCGTGAACAGATTTTTTTACTGGATACATACTACTTCCATCCTGATGATGATGCCATGTATACGGTTCACTCCAAGAACCATCAGCTTGTTTTATTTGAAAAGGTGACCATCCTGATGATGGTTTTTTAGTAACTGGATCTATTGCTTTTCTAACTTTGGTCGCATCACCGCCAAAAGCTTGTTGTATTAATTTGTTTTTTGCATCCGTCATGTCAGTTGTATAATTTCCTTTCACATCAATTTTAACAATGTGTTCAGGGCTTGATATATGAGGCATTAATTCCGGATGTCCGTATTTGTTAAATCTAACTCCACTATAAACTCCTTCGCCACTCCCCACTGGCGCGGGAGTTACTTCCATGCCCCCTTTTCAACAAGCTTAAGCGCTAACCTAGGAACAAAACAATCAAATATTAATGAGATTCCAATCATAATCGATGTCCCCTAATTGTACCCACTTGAATTTGTCACACTTAGTATGATTATCAATAAATTCCGATATAATTTCCCAAGACTCTTCTCGTGATCGATAGCAAATAGCAGGAACAAGCATCGGCTCTGAACCAATGAAATGTTTAATTACG
>JABFSO010000186.1 GCA_013140555.1 Cyclobacteriaceae bacterium
GAAAAGGTTTAGTTAGTTGAACAAAAACTGAATGTCCATTCATCAAGCTTAACCAATCGATAATATTTAACACCATGAAGTCTCCATTCGATCGTGTGCTGGCTTAATGACTAGTCTTTAAAATCATACCCATACCAGTTGATCTCGATCACGGCTCCCTTCGAAAGATTTTCATTCGGATAGGCCAATAAGGCGGCCATACAAAGTTGTAATCGTTTGCTGATGTTATACACTCCGCCAATCGTGCTGACTGATTTCTTATTTTGGCCTGATACAAAATCACCCATTAACGATATCCGGCTCGACAGCGGAATCTCATAGCCAAACATCCATCCGATGTGCTGACCGCTGGAACTAGGGCCAAAGTAAACGTCATTGGCATGATATGGACCGGCAATGAAGTAACCTTTGTGATCGGGTAGGTTGTACCTCCCCAACACATAATTCAGATACACCCAATTGTATTGCCCGCCATTGGCTGGTATGTTACCTCCGATTTGAGTACCAATATTCACTTGGAAGTGATGGCCCATATCAAACTGCTTTTGAGCCGTGGCCATTATCAAAGGATAAAAAGGATACTTACCGGCTGCATCGTTGGCCGAAAGGAGCGAGGTGCCCTGCTTAAACGAAATCGGTAGGTCAACAAGATTAAGTCCTACATCCCAATTCTTTCCTAAACCATATACCAAGTGCGACTTTGATTCGAATTGATTAGCTGAGTAAACGTTTATCTGATGTTGATAAAAAAACTTGCCCTTTCGGGTGATGTCTCCGGAAGGAATGTTGAAAAGATTCTGTTGGGCTGAAGCATTCGAGACAATTAAAAGGAGCATCAATTTGATAGAAAGCGTGTACTTATTCATGCGTATGGCTAGAGTCTTCGTGGTTGGTTGGTTTCAAATTTGGATCCACTGGAAGTGGAAAGATTCGTGAGCTGATCATTGCTATTATCAGGATAAACCCAATCAATATCAGTGATATTTCCGTTGGAATCTTGAAGAAATCAGACAAGCACATTTTCGTGCCTACAAAAACTAAAATGGCAGAAAGTCCATATTTTAAATATCGGAAGTACTTTTCAATGCCGGCTAAAGCAAAATAGAGCGAACGCAAGCCGAGAATCGCAAAGACGTTGGAGGTGTAGACGATGAATGGATCATCGGAAATCGCGAGAATAGCCGGTATGGAATCGACAGCAAAAATAAGATCGGTCGTTTCAATTAAGATCACCACCAAGAATAAAGGCGTTGCCCAATTTTTTCCGTCCTTTTTTATAAAAAAGCGATCGCCTTCGAAAATGGACGTAACCGGAAATACCTTGCGGGCGAGGCGTACCACCGGATTTTTTTCGGGTTCAATTTTAATGTCACCGGAGGTGAGCATTCGGATGCCTGTAAAAATTAGAAACCCGCCAAAAATGTAAAGCAACCAGTGAAATCGATGGATTAATTCCACACCGGCTAAAATAAAAACGATGCGCATCGCCAAGGCTCCCAGTATGCCCCAAAACAAAACCTTGTGTTGGTAGGCAGGTGGCACTTTGAAATACGAAAAGAGGAGTATCATGACGAATATGTTATCAACGCTTAGCGATTTTTCAATCACATATCCGGTAAAAAACTCCAAGGCTTTTTCTTGATCGAAGTAATAATAGATAAACAGATTAAATAACATTGCCAAGGTTATCCAAACGCATGTCCAGGTGAGTGCTTCTCGCACAGAAACCTCATGTGACTTTCGATGAAAAACACCTAAGTCGAGAGCTAGCATGGCCAGCACAAAAAGATTAAACAGAATCCATAACAAAGTTTGATCAGTCATATTGCAGGGGAAGTTGAGTCAATTGATTTTTTTAAAGATGGATTATTGCCCCAGTTGTTCCTTGGAAATGCGACCGGTAAATGGCAATCCGGTAAGCACACTCAATCGCAGGCTGGTGGATATGAAATCGTCTACTTCATAAAACTGAGATCCAGTTTCCACCGAGATCGCCTTGCTGATAATCTTGTAGTACTTTTTTCGAACAGCCAGCTCTTTTCTTTGGTATTCTTCGGATTGCTTTACAAAATCACCCATCACCTTTTCATTGAGCTGATGGTAGTTGCTTCCATAGCTTATGAAAAGTGAGATCAGCATGTCATCCAGCACGCGCTTTTCCTGATTAAACTGAACATAAATCGGATGAAAAACCGTAGCCTGCGTAATCGAGAGCTGCAAGGCATCAATAAAGATTCTTTCGCGTTCCCGCTGTAGTTGTGTTTTCGCTTTTTCATAATCAACCGCGATCGCTTGTTGGGCAACAAGGTTTGTAGACCAATACAGTGTCAAGCAAAGTGTAAAGAGAAATATGTATGGATTAGATGATTTCATTGTGTTTGTCAGTTTAGGTTCAGTTTATTGCATCACTAGTCTTTTGATTTCAGGAGAAATAGACGTCAGTTAGTTTCGACTAAGATCCAAGTAGTGTAAACTCGTTAGTTCGAAAAGCGAATCGGGTACTGAAGTCCTTTGTTGCTAATATCCAGCCAGCTTCTTGACGATGTTCATGCGCGTCTCGCAGTGAATTGAATTCTGTTTTGGAATAATTTGAGTGTGCTTGCGCAGAAGGAACGTACAACTGAGTGGCGAGCATATCCAAAAGAATAAGTAGGGTGGTTCTCATCGTTGGTTAGGTGGTTTAAGAATGGAGTAGACTTTCTCATCTACTCCATTTTATTAAATGACTATTTATTTATCGTTCGGATTGATGAGCAAAGGTGTTTTACCATCGGTCACAATCATTTTTGCATTAGGAGATTTTGCCAGTTCACGAAATGCTTCGATGGTTTGCCATTCAATAATGGCTTTGGTAAGTCCCTCCGAAATGATCTTTTGCGAATCGCGAATACCTTCTGCTTCAATGATTTTGCGTTGGGCCTCACGCTTTTCACGATCCAGTAAAAACTCCATTCGTTGTGCTTGTTGTTCGGCCTCTAACTTTTCTTCTACGGCTCGCGCTAAGCCAGCAGGCAATTGAATATTTTTAAGTAGGACGGCTTCAATTTCAAACCCACGCGGCAGTAGTATTCTGGACATTTGCTCGGTAATTTCTTTTTCGATGCCCGCCCGCTGTGCCGAATGCATATCTTTCGCAAAGAAACGTGAGCAAACGTCCGCAGCCGAAGAACGAAATACGCTGGAGATTACATTTACTTCATTCCCTACACCAATCGTTTCGATTATAAATGGCGCCTTCGCACCTTGCATTCTATAAAGTATCGAAATCGTAGCCACCACATTCAAACCTTCTTTCGATGGCAGGTTCGCATTGATCTCCATATTCATCGTGCGGATAGGCATTTTAATTACTTTCGATACAAAAGGATTGTAGGCGATTACACCCGGTTCTTTAATCTGTGGGCTTAGTTTTCCTAGCTTTCTTTTGACGCCAACTTCGCCTTGGCGAACTACGGTACAAGAGGAGATAAGAATACAGCAAGCAATGAAGATGATACTGTGTTTCATAACATTAGATTTTAAGGGTTATTAATTCGTTGATAATTGATTGTTGCGAATCCACTGTTTTAGTAGTTTCACTTCTACAGGGCTCAGCCATGCGATTGACTTTCGGTATTCTTTTTTGAATAATCGTTTGTCAAAACTCACACAGCGCAGTACTTTTTTACAATAGTCGAGCATCGACAATTTTGCCTTCATGTGAATAAATGATTAATAGGTTAATGACAAGAGACTCGAAGCTGAACATCAAAAATGTTCGTGCATGCACACTTTTTTGCCTTGTTAACGGCAGCTAAAAAATGGTGTAGTGAAGATTAAATCAGAAAGACCCTATTGCGAATATGCAACTTTGGGAGATGTTGGAGCGGTGATTCTGAGGTGTTGTTTTTAACTATCTTGGCAACCGCAGTTTTTCGATAAAGGAAACCATGGAAAGGTCTTTTAAGCTTAGATAGATTGGTCTTTTTTGATTCAGCGATGCTTAATTCCAGAGGATCATAGACTTCCTCCGCCATTTCGACCAATTCTTTTTCGATAGAAACAAAAAGCTGGGCATCAATTCCTTGAAGAGTCACTAAAGAACAGATTACAACCAGTAATCCTCTTCTTATGTACAGCGACAGCGTTTTCATTCAGTCAATAATGCTTTTCAAAATAAACGCAAAAGAGACCCCAATGGTTATTAAATGAGCTATATAAAACTTAGAAATCGGCATCCAAAGCAAACCGATCTTTCAACTCGCGCAGCATCGGGTTGCGATCGAGAAGAGCGTCAAACTTTTCTTTATTGGTATATGCCATCCTCTGTTTTCCTTCGGCTATGCGCATCTCACCTTTCACTTGAATGGTACCGTTGCTAAGTTTTTCCCGTAGGTATCCAACTAAATCAGCTTTCATGTTTGCCAGAAGCGGTTCTTCAATCGGATTGGACATGTAAATGATTACTTCATTTTTTTGAATATCGATTTCCTGATTCAAAAGGTGATATTCGGCTACTTGATCCTTTCGCAGCTCAGCATATTCTTTCCATACACGCCTGATATCATCTGCCTGAAATGGCTTGTCAACAATTGGTGCGCGAACTTCTGCTTGTTTTTCTTCCGTTTTCGAAGCAGGCTTGAAGATGGATCCTAGGTTAATCGTGGTTTTAGGTTTAGCTGATTCCCTTGCAAGAACAGGTTGTGGCTCTATAG
>JABFSO010000131.1 GCA_013140555.1 Cyclobacteriaceae bacterium
CTCTATGCGAAGGAGTTGCAAAATTATTTAGGCAAATTCATCAGCACTCAAATCAAGGGCAAGAGGTATACGCAGGCGTTGCAAGATTTTTTGGGTTCGTCCTCCGATGCGCGGAACAGGGGTTAGGAGTAGAGGTACATCTAAACCGCTACTTCGATGACTTTCAAAAATACCACGGAGGCTTCCACCCATTGTTGGTGCGCTTCGCAAAATCGTTGGAAGATGTCGCAAAATCATCGGGGCATGTCTACGCGGCACGAGTAGGCTTCTACCTGTCATCGGGAGATGCCTTCCTGTTATCTGGAGATGTCTACCTGCCATCGGTTGGTATCTACAAAACCTCTGGTAGATTCTCCCCGGCATTGGTAGAAGCCCACCGAAGCTCCGTGGGCACTTCCCGGTCATCGGGAGATGTCTACCGGGCATTTTGCCATGTCTACGCGGCATTCGTAGAGGCGCCTCGCCCACCTTAGCTACCTCCAAAACCGCTTAAACAAACTGAAAAATCAATTTTTAAAATTCTAAATAATCAATTTATGGCAAAAGAGTATTACCTGCCACGAACAGACGAGCAGAAGGCTCGCTGGATGGCAAACTTTCTAAACAAACTGAACATGTACGCTACCGGGCTTGGATTTACGGAAGCGGAAATGACATCGCTCAAAAACGATGTCGCTTTTTTCTCGTACACCCTCAACGCGGTGGAAGTGTTCACCACTGCCAAAGAGCAGCGTGTGAATTACAAAAACGCGTTGCGCGATGGTCCCATTGGTAAAATTGCGGGTGTAGTTTCTGATGTGCCTGCTTTGGGCACCAAGCCTACGGAGGTAGCACCCGGCATTATTCCGCGCATCACACAAATGGTGCAGCGCATCAAGAGCAACCCCGCTTATACCGAGGCGATGGGTAAAGATTTGGGGATCATCGGTGCTACTATGGTGGTGGACTTCAACACACTGAAACCTTCGCTAAAACTGGTGATGAAAGGCGGTGAGGTAGAAGTGCAGTGGGTGCGAGGCGAAGCGGACGCTGTTTACATTGAGGTAGACCGTGGCAACGGTGTGTGGCAGTTTTTGGCTGTGGATGCCGTGCCTCATTACACCGACAGCTTGCCGATAACCACACACGCCACGTGGAAGTATCGCGCTATCTACCTGATTCGCGATGAGCGCGTAGGGCAGTGGAGCGATGTGGCCAGCATTGCGGTAGGATAAAAAACCAGCATGAATTACTAGTATTTGTTTTTCCGTTCATTTGGTTTTCCCGCAGGTCAAAAGCCTGCGGGTTTTTTATTGGTGAACGGATTTTAAATTCTTGTTTCCGACTTCTTCAAAACCCAGCTTATCGCAACACGCACTCCCTAACCCCTAAGCCCTGAGGCCTAAATGCCCGTGACAATATAAAAGAATTCACGACTTTCTTGTCATGAAATCTCTACACGGTTTTGTAGAGATTTTACGACAAGACTTTTTTTGGAGGAGTGAGGGGGATTGGTGAGATTTGATGAGCTGACGGATCCATTATGCCATATGTGAATGAACGGATGGTTTAAGTAAAGAGGCCAGCATATTAATACTAGCTGCTACGAAGACAATTTAATTATGTCACACAATATACCAGTACCGACAGAATCAAAATCATCGATCAACAAGGCAGGTAAGACTTTGGTGCAAACTAACGTATTCTCAGACGAATATCAGACTGCTCTAGAATTAGCCAATAAGTGGAGGGCTTGCCATGCTTATCCAATAAACACCTTTCAAGCTACATTAAGAACAAAGATAAAAAATTGTAAAGGAGAGGTCTTAGTGGCCCAAAGATTGAAACGTATGCCGACTATCATTGACAAGTTGGTACGGTTCCCAAACATGCAGTTAACAACAATGCAGGACATTGCAGGTATAAGAGGAATTTTTGATAACCTTAATGACATTGAGCACATTGTTAATAAATATGTGGAGAACAAAAACTTTCCCCATGAATTAGTTGGTAATTACGATTATATTTCAAATCCTCGCGATGTTGACGGTTACCGAAGTCACCACTTAGTTTATAAGTATAACAACAAACAAAACCCAATTTATGACGGATTACGAGTTGAAATTCAGTTGAGAACAAAATTGCAGCACATTTGGGCAACTGCCGTGGAAACAATGGGTACATTCCTTGGACAGGCATTAAAATCAAAACAAGGAGAAAAAGAATGGTTAGATTTTTTTGCACTAGTTTCATCAGCTTTCTCTTTCTTAGAAAATACTCCGCAAGTGCCGCGATTTTCACATTTTTCGAGACAGCAGACTATTAAAGAAGTTGCTAAAATGGAGCAAGAATTGGGAGCTATTGAAAAAATGAAGAATTTTTCGACTGTTGTAAGTTCGATAGGAAACAAGAAGAGTTATACTTATCACTTAATTGTCTTAAACTCTTTAAAACATACTATTGATGTGCACACATATGACAGAGAAAATTTTGAGGTTGCAATGGCTGATTATGCTAAATTCGAAGAGGAAGCAGCAAAAGGAAGTAAGTTGGAACCCGTACTTGTGTCCGCGGGTCCAATGGAAAATCTTCGAAAAGCATATCCAAATTTATTCCTAGATATTACAGAGTTTGAAACAACTTTAATGAATTTGATAAAATCATAAATACTGCAGTCGCCTGTCCCGCAAGATTTAAAAAACATTGATTTAATCAAGAGTATTTAGGCTATGATGAGGATGAATTGGAATTTTCTGGTTCCATAAATGAGTTTCCCGAAGCAAATCAAATTAAATACCATGTTTCAAAGAGGAATCATATAGAGTATTCCGATTCAGATATCATAGGAGAGGTAACATTTTATATAACATCGAAATAAAAATAAGTGACTTCAATAATGAAGATGTTGACTTAACAAAGCAAAAACTGACAGAGCCCCCAAGGCGATTCGGCAGGGACAGCAGTAGAATATATTGTTTACTGTAAAGCACGTAAAGATGAAAACAAAAAGTATTTTCGAACGACTCCGTAACGGAGAAACAATTCACAGCAACGACCCCGAAGGATTTAAGCTGCGTGAAGCTTCATTTGAAACGAAGAAGTTATTGATTCAGATGAATAATTCTTCTAGTCCCACAGAAACCCGCGAATTATTGAGTCAAATTACAGGAAGTGAGATTGATAAAACTGTAGATGTCTTTACCCCTTTGTACATCAATTACGGCAAGCATACCAAGATAGGAAAGAATGTATTTATCAACTTCGATTGTACCTTTTTAGATTTGGGAGGAATTACCGTTGAGGATAATGTACTCATCGCACCGAAGGTAAGTCTATTATCAGAAGGACATCCTGTATCACCCGAAGACAGACATTCTTTGTTGGTGGGGCATATCCATATCAAGAAAAATGCATGGATAGGTGCCGGTGCAATTATTTTACAAGGTGTCACGATTGGCGAAAATTCAATCGTAGCAGCAGGCGCTGTTGTTTCAACCAATGTGCCGGACAATACCATTGTAGGAGGTATCCCGGCTAAAGTGATTAAAGAAATAAATTGAGTAAACCGGTCGATTTTGTGAATACAAAAAGTGGATTGAGGTGAAACACTAACCTTTAGCATACCAAAAAAAACTGGTCGATGCTAACACCGACCAGAGATTAAAGTAAACTAATAGACAGAGCTACTAATTCAAATACCAATTGAGCAATAAGATGGCGATCACCAGCACGAGCAATTTAATCCAATCGCGCTTGCGCCATTTCGGCATACCTAAGGATGGTGTAGTAGGTTTCATTCAGCAACAACCAGTTTAGCGTTCTCCATAGCTCCGGTAGTTACCGTGGCAAACTTAATCACCTTCACCACTTTTCCATTCGCGTTTTTGATCGGGTTGTAAATGGCATTGAGCCAAACCGTTTCTCCTGAGGAAGTAATTCTTTTGAAGACACCTGTGTTCGGTTTGCCTTCGGCTAAGTCGGCCCAGAATTTTTCGTATTCTTTGGTTTTTAACACATCAGCAGGCACAAACATTTTGTGGTGTTTGCCTTTTACGCCTGCTAAGTCGTACTTCATGGTTTTAAGGAAATTCGGATTAGCAGTAACAACAGTGCCGTCTGGTTTAAATTCGATCGTAGCCATTGTGGTGTTGATCCCTTCCATCAGCCCTGCATTCTCCGCGATGATTTCTTGCTCGGCTGTTACGTTTGATGCGAACTTGACTACTTTAATCACTTCGCCATTTTCATTTTTGATGGGATTGTAGATGGCGTTTAACCACACCACTTCGCCCTGCGAATCAATTCGTTTAAAAACTGCTTTGTTCGCTTCTCCGACTGCTAATTTTGTCCAGAAGGTTTTGTACCCTTTTGATTGACGTTCGTCTTCTGATAAGAACATGGAATGATGTTTCCCTTTTATTTCTGATAAGCTGTAGCCCATGGCATTTAGAAAAATCTCATTAGCCGTGATGACCGTGCCGTTGGGTGAAAACTCAATGGTGGCCATGGAAGAATCGAACCCTTGAAGCAGTGCCGACATTTCAGCTGTCGCCTTACTTAACTCAATTGCTTTTCTTTCTACTTCTTC
The DNA here is from genome assembly GCA_013140555.1 of Cyclobacteriaceae bacterium. GTDB lineage: Bacteria > Bacteroidota > Bacteroidia > Cytophagales > Cyclobacteriaceae > ELB16-189. The sequence goes on from JABFSO010000131.1 coordinate 4,568, forward strand.
TTGTGTTGCCTGCATCTCTTCCGCATTCTGACGGAGTACTTCTTGTTTTTCTTTCAATTCAGCACTCATCTCTTGCGATTCCTGCAACAGGTTACGGGTGCGTTCATTTACTTTGATGTTA
>JABFSO010000009.1 GCA_013140555.1 Cyclobacteriaceae bacterium
TTTCTAGTCGCATCGATCGGATTCAAAACAGTAATAGATGGTCTTTATTCTATTGGTGTCCAGCAAGATTATCAACCGAAGCAACCGATCGCATTCTCACACAAGCTTCATGCAGGAGCTTACGAGATCAACTGTAAGTATTGCCATACCGGAGTAATGAAAAGAAAACAAGCCAACATTCCTTCTCCTAATATTTGTATGAACTGCCACACGCAGATCAAACAAGAATCTCCAGAGATCCAAAAAATCTATGCTGCAATCGGTTATGATCCTAAAACAGCATCTTATACAGGCAAGCAAAAGCCAATTGAATGGGTGCGTATTCACAACTTGCCTGACTTAGCGTATTTCAACCACGCACAACACGTCAATGTGGGGGTTATTGAATGCCAGACTTGCCATGGTCCTGTTCAGGAAATGGAAGTGGTGAAGCAATATTCTTTGTTAACGATGGGCTGGTGTATTGACTGTCATCGCAAGACAGATGTAAATACCAAGGACAACGCTTATTATGACAAATTAAATGAACTCCACCTGTCTGCGAAGAAATCGAAGATGAAGGTGGAAGACATCGGAGGTTTGGAATGCGCAAAATGTCACTATTAATATTGTAGAAAGTTTTTCGGTTACGATACAGATTCTATGAGCACTACTACTAAAAAGACATACTGGAAAGGAATAGCCCAACTGACAAACGATCCGGCTTACGTAAAGGATGCCGACAAAGAGTTTGTTGACAAGGGCGTGCAAGATGATCCAGGTCACTCCAGAAGAGATTTCTTGAAAATGATGGGCTTTAGCGTAGCCGCTGCTTCATTAGCAGCTTGCGAAGCTCCCATCAGAAAAGCCATCCCATATGTGGTGAAGCCAATGGATGCCGATGCCGGGATTCCTAATTATTACGCTTCGTCTTATGTAAATGGCGGAGACTATTGCTCAGTGGTAGTAAAAGTACGAGATGGTCGCCCGATCAAAATTGATGGTAATACATTATCTAGCGTAACAAAAGGTGGAACCAGCGCACAAGTGGAAGCTTCTGTGCTGTCATTGTATGATGATTACCGCCTTCGCAGACCAAAAGCGAATGGCAATGACACCGATTGGGAAACCATCGACAAGGAAATAACAGCTAAGTTGGGAGACATCGCTGCAAAAGGCGGTCAAATCAGAATCGTCAGCAATACCATCCTCAGCCCCTCTACAAAGGCAATCATCGAGAAATTCAAGGCTAAATATCCTACCACTACACACGTTCAATACGATCCTGTTTCTTATTACGGAATCTTAAAAGCGAATGAAGAATCATTTGGAGTAGCTCAAATTCCTTCGTACGATTTCAGCAAAGCGAAATTGATTGTGAGTGTAGGAGCCGATTTCTTAGGAACTTGGTTGTCACCCATCGAATTCTCAAAAGGATATGCTTCCACTCGTGAGATCAGCGAGGATAAGAGAGAAATGTCTCGTCACTATCAGTTTGAAAGTAATCTTTCACTGACAGGTGCAAATGCTGACTACCGCGGTATGATGAAGCCTTCACAAGAGGCTGCCGTACTGACTCAGATTTACAATATTGTAGCAGGAAAATCTGCGGCTGACTCAGGCGTTAAATACGTAGAAAAAGCAGCCAAGGAATTGTTGGAAAATAAAGGAGCTTCTTTAGTAGTTTCTGGCTCAAATGACAAAGAAGTTCAAGTTCTTGTCAACGAAATAAACAACTTGTTAGGTAACTACGGTTCTACCATCATTACTTCTTTGCCGGTTAACTTCCGCCAAGGAAATGACGAAGCAATGGCAGCATTCGTATCGGATGTGAAGGAGGGAAAAGTAGACGGAGTTATTTTCTACAACTGTAATCCGGTTTATGACTATCCGGCAGGCGCTGATTTAGCAACTGCTTTGAAGAAAGTGACATTGAGTGTTTCTACGTCTTACACACCTGATGAAACCGCATCTGCAGTCGCCTACATGGCACCGGATCATCACTACTTAGAATCATGGAATGATTTCGAACCAAAGCCTAATCGCTTCAGTTTATCGCAACCTGCCATTACTCGCATCTTCAACTCACGTCAGGCACAAGAAAGCTTCCTAACCTGGACAGGCGAATCGAATGTAGAGTACTATTCTATCCTTAATGAAAATTGGAAGAATTGGTTCTTTGCGAAACAAACCGCAGTATTGGATTTCCAAAGCTTCTGGGATAAATGTCTCTATGAAGGTGTTTATGAAGTTGCTTCTGAATTAACAGAATTGACTTTCACGTCACATGCAGATGATGCGTTAGCTAATGTAGCTAAGAGCGCTAAAGCAGGTGATTTCGAATTGGTGATTTATGAAAGCTATGGAATCGGAAATGGTAGCCAGGCAAACAATCCATTGTTGCAGGAATTGCCAGATCCTATAACAAAGGCGACTTGGGATCATTATGTAACGGTATCTCAAAAGGACGCTGCTTCACCTGCGCTGAAATTAAAGAATGATGCGGAGGGAAACACAAAACTTTTAACCATTTCGGTTAACGGTAAGTCAATCACGCTACCGGCATTGATTCAACCAGGCCAGGCTGTTGGCACTATCGGAATTGCATTAGGCTATGGCCGAACCAACGTGGGCGAGGTCGCTAAGAACTTAGGTGTCAATTTATATCCATTTGTTTCATCAGCGAATGGTTCTTTGAATTACACTGCATCAGGTGTGAAAGTGGTTCCAACTTCAACAGACTTCCAGTTAGCACAGACACAGATTCATCAAACCTACATGGGTCGTGCAAGCGTAATTCAGGAGTCGGTACTTTCTGAGTTCAAGAAAAATCCTGCAGCAGGCCGCGAATTTCCAAAGATTTCGAATTGGGATGAAAAAGTAGATGCATCAAGTTTGTCTCTGTGGAAGGGGCATGAATATAAAAATCATTATTGGGGCATGGCAATTGACCTCAATACATGTAATGGTTGTGCTGCTTGCGTTGTTGCTTGTAATGTGGAAAACAACGTTGCTCTGGTAGGAAAGCAGGAAGTAATCAATCGCAGGGAAATGCATTGGTTGCGCATCGACCGCTATTACAGCAGCGATGCAAATCCTGAAAACTATGATGCAGCAGAAATTGCTTCAGAGAATCCGGAAGTAGTATTTCAGCCAATGATGTGTCAGCATTGCAACAATGCACCTTGCGAAACCGTGTGTCCGGTAGCGGCAACCACACACAGCACAGAAGGTCTCAACCAAATGACCTACAACCGTTGTATCGGAACACGCTATTGCGCGAACAACTGTCCATATAAAGTAAGAAGATTTAACTGGTTCAAGTACCACGATAACCAACAGTTCTATCAATCCAATCCGGCTATGAACACGGATTTGGGAAGAATGGTATTGAATCCGGATGTTACGGTTCGCTCTCGCGGTGTAATGGAGAAATGTTCTTTCTGCGTACAGCGCATTCAAACCGGCAAACTTACCGCGAAGAAGGAGAGAAGACCGGTGAAAGACGGAGAAGTAGTTACCGCTTGCCAGGCTGCTTGTACCACAGGCGCCATTGTGTTTGGTGACATGAACAATCCGGAAAGCAACATCAGCAAGTTGTTGAAGATTGAAAGCGATCCGAATCGTCCTTACGGAATCGATAAGAAGATAGGAAACCCTCGCGCTTACCGCGTGTTGGAAGAAATTGGTGTAAAGCCGAATATTTTCTATCTGACCAAAATCAGAAACAAAGACGAGAAAAAAGAACACGCATAAAACCAGTTTTGATTTTTATTGAATTTAAGATATGCAAGTAACTTCTTCGATACGCGAACCACTAATTACCGGAGGTAAAACCGTCCATGATGTTTCAGAAGACATCAGCCGCCAGGTAGAAGGTAAGCCCACTCAATTATGGTGGATTGCCATGGGTATTTCCCTGACGCTTTTTGCGTTTGGCTTCTACTGCCTTTGCACCCTTCTTTGGGAAGGAGTAGGGGTGTGGGGTCTGAACAAAACTGTAGGTTGGGCGTGGGATATCACCAACTTCGTTTGGTGGGTTGGTATCGGTCACGCAGGTACATTGATTTCTGCGATCCTTTTGTTGTTCCGTCAGAAGTGGAGAATGTCAATTAACCGTGCGGCTGAAGCGATGACCATCTTTGCCGTTATTTGTGCCGCTACTTTCCCTTTCGCCCACATGGGTCGTTTGTGGTTAGGATTTTACTGGGTGTTCCCGTTGCCAAATACATGGGGCTCACTATGGGCTAACTTTAACTCACCATTGTTGTGGGACGTATTTGCGATCTCAACATACTTCTCAGTTTCGTTGGTGTTCTGGTATATGGGGCTTATCCCTGACTTCGCAGTTATCCGCGACAGAGCTGTTCGTCAAGGTCACCAAATGAGAGCTAACATTTACAACTTCTTAAGTTTCGGATGGGATGGCGCAGCAAAAACTTGGAGTCGTTACGAATCAGTTGCCTTGATTCTGGCAGGTCTTTCAACACCACTCGTATTATCTGTTCACACTATTGTATCGATGGACTTCGCGACTTCGGTTGTTCCCGGATGGCACGCAACTATATTCCCTCCTTACTTTGTGGCGGGTGCGATTTTCTCTGGTTTCGCCATGGTGTTAACGCTTCTTCTGATCACCCGCAAGGTGTTTAAATTGGAAGATTACATAACCATTTATCACGTAGAGTTGATGAAC
>JABFSO010000429.1 GCA_013140555.1 Cyclobacteriaceae bacterium
GCTATGATGTTGGTTCAAAATAGTAAAGGCCAATTGGTAGCTTTGTTAAAACAGCAACCAGCTTCTTTGGCGCTGTTCAATCTTTTGCAAGACCCAAATTTGATTGATAAAGATAATAACCTTGATTTGTTCGTTTCTTCGGCTGCCAAATTTCAAAAAGACTGGCCCACATCACCATTCACGAAAGAGTTGGTTGCTATGACGGAGAAAATGAAAATTACTGCTGTAGGTCAACTGGCTCCTGAAATTGCGCTGCCAAATCCTTCCGGTCAGATTGTAAAACTTTCATCGCTACGTGGTAAATACGTGCTGATCGATTTTTGGGCGAAATGGTGTGGACCGTGTCGCGCAGAAAATCCGAACGTTGTGCGCGCCTATAATCGCTTCAAGAGTAAAGGCTTTGAAGTTTTTGGCGTTTCGTTAGATCGCAATAAACAAGAATGGATGCAGGCCATTCAAGAAGATGGCCTCGTGTGGACGCAAGTTTCTGATCTGCAATATTTCAATTCACAAGCAGCCCGCGATTACAATATTCAAGCAATTCCATTTTCAATCCTATTGGATAAAGACGGAAAAATCATCGCTAAAAATTTACGGGGAGCGGCTCTCGAACGAAAGTTAGAGGAAGTATTAGGAAAGTAAGTTTTACCTTTTGATGTGTTGAAAAATTGCCCGACTTAGTCGGGCAATTTTTTGTGATCTTACTTCGATTTTTTGCCTACCGCCACCACTTCTTCCAATGAGTTTTCTACTTTAGAGGCATCCGCTTTTTCTTCTGAACCGTCCAACTTAAATACAATCGGCATTACCATTTTCATTTTCACAATCTTATCCTGATGAATCGCAGGTCGCCATTTGGTATCCAATTGCATCAACGAGCGCATCGCCTCCGTATCCAATGCCTCGTCTAAGCTTCTGAGTACTTTGTAATCAGTTGTTGTTCCATCGGTATTGATCACAAACTCAATAAACACTTTTCCTTCTATGCCTTTCTGCCGAGCTTCCAATGGATATTTCAATGTGTAGGCAATGTTGCGGTAGAAGTTATCCATTCCAAATAAAGGAGTAGCCATCTCATCTACTTGTGAAAAAACAGCAGATTCGTCCTTAGGTAATGACCTAATGCGTTCATAGCGTTTGTTAAACTCTACAAAAACATAACTGCCATCTTCGGTTTGCGGAGACACACTTATGGTTCCGTAGTCTGCTTGCTTCGAATAAGCATCTAACTTTTCATTCGCTTCATCTCCCGCTTTTAAAATGACAAACGTGCTGGTCGGATACATCTTCTTCAAGTCTTCCAATTGCTTTTTGGCTTCAGCAGGAAGTTGCTCTATTTTAATATCGTCAGCAACACTTTCTTTGACCTGATCTTGGCATGCTATGGCCAAAAGAAAAATGGGAATGACAGCCAGCATGTAAATTACTTTGCCCACAGGTATTTTTCGTTTCAAGGTTTTCATCATGGAAATTCGTTTAATGGTTAAGGAATTATGAAAATGATTGGCGATGGGGAACTGAGCCGATTGCAATGCAACTTTTGCCAACAAGCTGCAATACTGTTCCACATCCGTATTTTCAACCGAGCGCGCATCGGCTTCAAATTCGTGAAGTTGAACAAGTGCCTTTTTGTAGAGAAACATTACCGGATTAAACCAACAAACAACTCCGGCAGTATTTACGAGTAGGATATCAATGGTATGTCCGTATTGAGCATGCGTAGACTCGTGTTGTAATATCACTTCTTTCTCTTGCGGGCTATAATGCTGGGCCTGGCCAATAAAGATGTAATGAAAAAAAGAAAAAGTAGGCAACGGCTGGTCGGATTCAATCACTTTAAAATTCCTCCATACATAAGCCGATTGTTTCGAAAAGAAATGAAACAATGAAAAAATTCGATAGAGGAGTAAGATGAGAGCCAACAAAACTCCTGCACAATAAATCACTTCGAAAGTTGAAATACCCAGTGAAACCACACCGATATTCTCAGAAGATTGGTCGCTGATAATTAATCCCGGTAGCCATTGCGTAGGGATTATTTCATCAACTTGTGGAATGACTTGAATTGGAGTTGCAATTGAAAATTGGAAAAACGGAAACACAAATGAACTAATGATGGCGAGTAGGAGGTAGGCTCGGTTGAACGCAAACTGATTTTCATTTCGCAAGCCAATCCAATATACAATCATGAAGAAGCACAGCCCGATATTGCATACCAGCAAGTATTGAAGGAGCGATTTCATTTCTTTGGCTTTTTTAAGTTCTCTAATTCCTTCACTAATTGATCGATGTCTTGCACATCCATTTTGTTTTCGGCTGCGAAAAACGAAACCAAACTTTGAAACGAGCCACCGAAATAGCCCTTCACCAAATTGTTTAAATAGAAATGCGTGTATTTCTCTTTCGGTATCAATGGATAATACTCATGCGTTTTACCATATGCTTTGTAACCAATAAATCCTTTCTTCTCTAAGATTCGAACAATTGTAGATACTGTGTTATAAGCAGGCTTGGGATTGGGAAATTGGTCGACAATATCTTTTACGAATGCTTTCTCCAGCTTCCATAAGATTTGCATGATTTGATCTTCTGCTTTTGTTAACTCTTTCATTTCTACCATAATAAAGATGTATTTTCAACAACTATCAATTACGTTGTAAAACTAAGTATTTAGTTGTAAAATGCAAATCAAATTCAATTTTCCTTAAAAAGGAAGTATACTTGATGGCTAATTAATTGTAAAACAATAGGATACGAGATTGGCTCCCATCTTTAGCGCCTGCTGGCGCTTTTCTTCGGGGTCGTTGTGAATGCGTTGATCTTCCCAGCCATTACCCAAATCACATTCATAAGAATAGAATACCACCAACCTACCCTGGTAGAAAATTCCGAGGCCTTGTGCTGGTTTGCTGTCATGTTCATGAATTTTAGGAAGCCCGCCCGGAAACTTGAACTTTTGCTGATAGACAGGATGAGTAAAAGGTATGTCAACCAACTCGGCCTCTGGAAAAACTTTTTTTAATTCAAGGCGGATAAATTTATCAAGGCCGTAATTATCATCAACATGCAAAAAGCCTCCACCAATCAAATATTTTCTCAAATTGGCCGCTTCATCCATTGAAAAAACCACGTTTCCGTGGCCAGTCATATATATATAAGCATAGTCGAATAGGGCAGGGCTACTCACTTCTACTACATCTTCTTCGGCTTCTAAATGGGTTCCTAACTCTTTATTGCAGAATGAAATAAGGTTTGGCAAAGCCGTTTTATTGGCATACCAATCTCCTCCACCATTGTATTTCAGTTTCGCGATTTTAAGCTGGGCAAAAGATGTGATGGTTACAAAACAGCTTAAAATGGTAATACAAGCCAGTCTTCTCATGGTGAAAGAAACAATTAATTTTTCAATGAATTTAGAATTTTGAAACTTTTTTTGTTTGTCATTAAACCAGCGGGAAGTAATTAGCTCTAAGCAACAAAAAAAACAAAAACCCATGAAAACAACATCAATTATCAATTTGAAAAGCCTTTCGAGTTTAATGCTGGCTTTCGTACTGATTCTAGGTTCGTGTAACAAATCAGATGAAGTTACTTTTTCTACACAAGACAATCAATCTCTAAACAATGATGCGGCACTTGAATCAAGTCAAGAAGAAACAGTAGATATGGCAACATCGGTATTAAATTCCGAAGACGCTATTTCTGGTAGAGTAGAAGAAGATAGCAGAGTATCATGTGCATACATTATCAAAGAAGTAGGCCAGGAAAAGTCAAATGGCACTATTATAGTGAACTTTGATAAAACTACTGGAAACGTTGATAACCCTGCTGGTTGTACTGACCCAAGAGGAAATGTGAGAAAAGGTTCATTCACCATTACTTGGTCAGGTGGCAAGTGGTATAAAAACGGATCAACACAAACCATCACTTTCAACAACTATAGCATCAATGGCCTAATTATCAGCGGTAGCAGGACAATCACCAATGTAAGTACACTTGAGTCGCCATTAACTTGGAACATTTCAGGAACTCTAACAACTACTTGGCCTGACAAAACAACTGCTACTCGCACAGTGAATAGAACCAAAAAGTGGGTAAGATCCACTACGATTGCTGATGATAAAGTAATTATATCTCAAACTGCTGGTGCCGCAGCGGCTGCAACAGGAACCAATCGCTATGGCAAGTCGTATTCAGTGAAAATTACCACACCTTTAGAATACAGCACTTCTTGCCTTCTGACAAACAAAGTTTACATCCCTGTAAAAGGCGTAAAAGAGATTACCACAGACACTAAAGTGTATACAGTAGATTTTGGTGCCGGAACCTGTGATAATACATACACTGTTACATTGAATGGAAAGTCAAAAGAATTCACTGCTAAAAATGATAGCAGCAATGACTAATCAAGCATAACAAGAACACCATAAAAACCCGCTTTTTAGCGGGTTTTTTGTTTTTAAGAAAAGTTTGAGATTGAGTAGCGGTTCTCTTTCTTTGCGAAACGAAATTCAGCTATGCAACAGTATTTAGAACTCATGCAGGAAATCCTTGAAAAAGGAGCCACTAAAACCGACAGAACCGGAACAGGTACTTTATCCGTTTTTGGGCGTCAATTGCGATTTGATTTGGCTGATGGCTTTCCGCTGGTTACGACTAAAAAACTGCATTTAAGATCAATCATCTATGAATTACTTTGGTTTTTGCGGGGAGATACCAACATCAAATATTTGAAAGATCATGGTGTGAGCATTTGGGATGAATGGGCTGATGAAAACGGGGATTTAGGTCCCGTTTATGGAAGTCAATGGAGAAGCTGGCCTACACCCGATGGCAAAGGAATCGATCAAATAAAAAATGTTATCCACCAGATTCGCACGAAGCCCGATTCCAGACGACATATTGTGAGTGCATGGAATCCTGCCGAAGTAGATAATATGGCGCTTCCACCATGCCATGCACTTTTTCAATTCTATGTGGCAGATGGAAAATTATCTTGTCAATTGTATCAGCGCTCGGCCGATTATTTTTTAGGGGTTCCTTTCAATATTTCCAGCTACGCTTTGCTGTTGCACATGTTTGCACAGCAATGTGATTTAGAGCCGGGTGAATTTGTATGGACAGGTGGTGATGTGCACCTCTATTCGAACCATATCGAGCAGGTAAAACTTCAACTGAGCCGTGCGCCCTACTCATTACCGCAGTTGGTTATGAAAAGAAGACCTACCTCTATTTTTGATTATGAATTCGAAGATTTTGAAATCGTAAATTATCAGTCACATCCATCCATTAAAGCACCTATAGCAGTTTAATTCAATACTATGAATTAACAGCTAATAGCCTATTTTTGCCGCTCGCAATAAATACCCGCAAAGGGTGTAGAAATACCCAAAAATGAAATCCTTTTAGGGTTTATTGCGTTAGTAAACCGCGTATGCACGAAAAAAGCAGTGTTTTTGATATGATTGGCCCCGTAATGATCGGGCCATCCAGTTCGCATACAGCGGGTGTTGTTCGCATAGCCAAAGCATCCATTAAGGTCTTGGGGGGCATTCCGGAAGAGGCTGAAATCGTTTTTTACAATTCATTTGCCCGTACGTATGAGGGGCACGGCAGCGATCGGGCTATCTTGGCCGGTTTGATGGATTTTTCTACCGATGATAAACGCATCAAAGATGCTATAGACATTGCAGAAAAGTCTGGCCTTAAATATCATTTCAAATCGGTGGGCAATGCTTCAACGCTTCATCCGAATTCCATTCGATTAACATTGAAAAAAGGAAACCGTTCCATTGAAGTGTTAGGTGAGAGCCGCGGAGGTGGGATGATTAATATAGCTGAGATCAACGGTTTCAAAGCTGATTTTACGGCTAATCTTCATACGATCATCATTTTTGCAGACGATGTAAAGGGCAGCATTGCGTTTATTGCAGATGTGATAGCGCATGATGATTGCAACATCGCCACCATGTCAGTATCGCGCAAAGGCAGGAATGATTTGGCTTGCCAAGTCATTGAAATGGATTCGGGCATTAAGCCTGTAACATTTCAGTATCTCATGAGTCTAAGTTGGATTAAGGAAGTTATTTATATACCAGATATCAATCGTTAATATGAGGAAAGGATTACTTTCAATTGCATTGTTTATTTTAGTCGTTAATGCCTCACTGGCACAAGAGAAAAAAGTTTATACGCTGAAAGAGTGTGTAGAGATAGCGCTCAGAAATAACTTAGCAGTAAAGCGCAGTGAGTTGGGATTGAAAAGTGCAGATATAAACTTGGATCAATCCAGGTACACCATGTTGCCCACACTCAACGTTTCGGGCTCTTATGGGTCAAACTTTGGACGATCCATTGACCCTACCACAAACTCATTTATTGATCAGAAAATTGATAACTCAAATTTGAATGCCAATGCGAGTTTGCTATTGTTTAATGCGTTTCGTGTGATGAACACAATTCGCCAAAATGTGAATGACAAGGCAGCATCTGAGCATGATTTGTCAAAGGCTAAGAATGATGTTATTTTAAATGTAGTAACACTTTATACATCCGTGATCTTTAATCAAGAGCTATATCAGAACGCACAGTTTCAACTGAAAACAACCGAGCAACAATTAGAAAGAACCAGAAAACTAGAGAAGGCTGGTTCAGTGCCATTAGGTAATGTTTTGGATTTAGAAGCTCAAAATGCAACCAATGAGCTTAATTTGATTCAGCGCGAAAATACCTACAATTTATCACTTCTTCAGTTGAAGCAGTCCATGCAACTACCAGCATCTACACCACTAGAAATTGAGATTCCTGAATTGAGTGTTGAAGACTTATCCTCTATACAGTCAACGGAACAAATCTATGATATTGCAAAACAAAACATGCCAGAGATTAAGGCGGCTGTTTACAGAAGTGAAAGTTCAACGTATGCCCTGAGAGCATCTAAAGGTGCATTATTCCCAAGACTGAGTTTAAACGGCAACGCGTTTACGAACTACTCAAGTGCCGCTAAAATTTTAGCAAATCCTGTAGAAATAAACAATCCTACCATTGGATTTCTTGGTAACGATCAAACGGCAATCGTGCGATCTTTTGGTAAAACGTTTACCGGAAATATTATAGAGAAACCATTCAGTGATCAATTTTCTGATAATATATCACAAAGCGTAAGCCTAAATTTAACTATCCCACTGTTCAACGGATACAGCTCTCGTGCTACTGTTCAAAGAAACAGAATAGCGTATACGCAAGCCTCCATCAATTTAACCGATGCAGAAAATAAATTACGCCAAGCCATTGAAACCGCACATAATGATGCAACAGCGGCAGCTAAAACATTTGCTTCATCAGCTAAAGCCGTAAAGGCAAGGGAAGAAGCATTTCGTATGACCAAGCAACGCTACGATGCAGGAGCTGCAAATTATGTAGATTATCAAGTGTCTGAAAATAACTTGTTTCAGGCAAAGTCAGATCAAGTTCGTGCGAAGTACGATCTGATCTTTAAAAAGAAAGTTCTCGATTTTTACCAAGGCAAACCAATAGACTATTAACACTTTTTACGAATGGCAAAGCAAAAGCAAAAGTCCAACTCACTTCTATATTGGGGTATTGGCATCGTTATTTTCCTAATCATCTTCATCGTTGTTGGTAAATCGCAAGGATGGATTGGCAAATCACAAGATATGGAAGTCGATTTGGCGAAAGCAAAAAAGGCCTCCATTACAGAGAAAGTGAGTGCATCCGGCACTGTGCAACCAGTCATTGAAGTGAAACTTGCACCTGAAGTTTCGGGTGAGATTATCGCACTCAATGTAGAAGATGGCGACTCGGTGCGCGCTGGCGAAGTGTTGGTGAAGATAAGACCCGATGTTTGGATGAGCCAGTTGGAGCGATCAGAGGCTTCTTTGAGTCAGCAAAAGGCGAACTTAGAATCTTCTCGCGCTTCTTTATCGAGAGCCGAAGCAACCTACATCCGTTCAGAGCAAGAGTACAAGCGTCAAGAGAAATTATGGAATGAGAAAGTAATTTCTGAATCGGATTGGCAATTGGCCCAACAAAACTATAAAGTAGCACAAAACGATTTGAAGTCTGCGACTCAGACTTTGGAAGCGTCTCGTTTTATTGTGAACAGCACTGATGCAAGCGTTCGTGAATCTCGTGCCAACGTGGCTAAAACTTCGGTAGTAGCTCCCATGAAAGGTATTGTATCCAAGTTGTTCGTAAAGAAAGGCGAGCGCGTGGTGGGTGCTGCTACCATGACGGGAACAGAGATGATGCGTATTGCTGATTTGAATAAAATGGAAGTGCGCGTAAATGTGAATGAGAATGATATCGTGCGCGTTCACTTAAATGATTCTGTATTAATAGATGTAGATGCGTATGCCAATGTTGATAAGCAGTTTAAAGGAATTGTTACTAGCATTGCCAATACAGCAAAAGATAAAACTTCAGCCGATGCGATTACTGAATTTGAAGTCCGCATTTTAATTCTCCGTTCTTCTTACGAAGATTTGATTAAGCAAGGAAACAAATTCCCGTTCCGCCCAGGCATGACTGCAAGTGTTGATATCATTACAACCATGAAGGATAATGTACTTTCCGTACCATTGACAGCGGTCACCACCAGAAACCCAGACAAAGATAAGAAAGCTGTAAAAGAAGGGCCACCTGCTAATGATGGTGATGAAGAAAGAAAAGTGACTGACAATAAAGCCAAAGTTGAAAAGAAAGATGATAAGGTGGTTGTTTTCGTAAATGAAAATGGAGTGGCGAAAATGACCGAAGTGAAAACCGGAATCAGTGATTATGATAACATTGAAATCATTTCTGGTTTACCAGAAAATGCGGAGGTCGTCACTGGCCCATTTCTGATTGTGTCCAAGCGACTGAAAGATGGCGATAAGATTAAACAAGCCAAGAAAGACGATAAGAAGGATAAAGACAAGAAGTAGATTGCTCTCTATTTTGGAAAGCCCCTTGCCATAACAGCATGGGGCTTTCTTTTTTATCGAGATGCTAATTATTCCTACCTTCACGCACTAATATATATCAAATATGATCAAGCACCCTTGGCATGAAGCTCCTGTTGGAACAAATGCCCCTGAGTTTGTAAATGGCATTATTGAAATATCTACCGGCATGCGTACAAAGTATGAGGTAGATAAAGAGACCGGTTTATTAAAGTTAGATCGTATACTTTATTCTGCGGTTTATTATCCCGCCAACTATGGATTTATTCCACAAACGATGGGTGAGGATAAAGATCCATTGGATATTATGATCCTATGTCGCGAGCCGATTCAACCGCTTTGTTTGGTTCCAGCCCGGGTAATTGGAGTCATGCGAATGGTAGATCAGGGCCTTGCTGATGATAAGATTTTGGCAGTAGCTGAGAACGATGCGAACACCAAACATTTAAAAGATATCAGCGAACTGGCTGCGCACTTTAAATTGGAATTAAAAGAATTTTTTGAAAGCTATAAAAAGCTTGAAAATAAAATTGTCACAGTACCTGATTTTCAAGGCAAAGAAACTGCCCTGCAAATCATTACGAGTGCTATCCACTATTACCAAACGGAGTTTAAGAAGTAGTGGAGCGCCCCAAGTCTTTTCTGATTATTCAAACTGCCTTCATTGGAGATGTAATCTTGGCCACTGCTTTAATTGAGAAATTACATTCTTATTATCCGGATGCAGCCATTGATTTCTTAGTACGCAAAGGAAACGAAGGTCTTCTTGCAGGTCACCCGCACTTGCGTGAGGTGATTGTTTTCGATAAAAAAGGAAAATACAGAAACCTGTTGCTCATCATTCAAAAAATTCGGAGAACCCGATACGATGTGTTGATTAATGTGCAACGCTATGCTACCACCGGTCTTATAGCAGCATTATCAAAAGCGAAGCAGCGTATTGGGTTTGATAAAAACCCTTTATCATTCTTCAACACAACAACCATCACGCATCAAGCTAATCATATTCACGAAGTTGAACGCAATCAAAAATTGATTGAAGCTTTTACTGATGGAAAGGCAGCGAAGCCAAAGTTATATCCTTCGGCAAGCGATTGGAATTTTGTTCAAACTTATCAACAAGGCAAGTATTTTTGCATGGCACCCACATCGGTTTGGTTTACCAAACAGTGGCCAGTAGAAAAATGGATTGAATTAATCCAAACAGTACAGAAGCAAGTTGATTTTATTTATCTGTTAGGTGCACCTTCCGATCACCATGTGTGTGAATCCATCCGTTTAGTAACCGGAACGAACAAGGTGATTAATTTGGCAGGTAAGCTATCTTTCCTTCAATCAACAGCTTTGATTAGCGGAGCGAAGATGAATTATGTTAATGACTCTGCGCCCATGCATCTGGCATCTTCTACCAATGCGCCTGTAACAGCTATCTATTGTTCCACCGTTCCATCTTTTGGATTCGGACCGCTATCGGATCAATCCGTAATTATCGAGACAAAAGAAAAGTTGACTTGCCGTCCCTGCGGATCGCATGGATTCAAAGAATGTCCGCAAGGTCATTTTAAATGTGCGTATTCCATTTCGATGGAGCAGTTCGCGTGAGCACTCAAAAAAGTAAAAGTTGCTGGTACACTTTGTGGATGGGTAAGCCCATCACAGTAAAGTAAGAGCCATTGATCTTTTCTACTCCAATCATCCCCAACCAATCTTGTGCGCCATAAGCTCCTGCTTTATCGAATGGTTTGTGATGATCTACGTAATACTCAATCTCAGGAAGCGACAGCGATGCAAAAGTAACTTCGGTACGGTCATCAAAAACGATTTGCTTTTCTTTGCTCAACAGACAAACTGCGGTAATCACCACATGAGTTTGTCCACTTAACATTTGTAACATGCTAATTGCCTCCGCACGATCGATCGGCTTGTTTAAAATCTTTTTACCTAAGATCACTACAGTGTCGGACGCAATGACAATTTCGTTTTGGAGTTCAGGTAACAAAGCTTTGGCTTTCTTTTCAGCCAGATAACTAGGCACTTGTTCCACTGGCATTTCCGGAGAAAATGATTCGTCTATATTCGGTGCGTTTACATGAAATGCAAATCCGGCTTCCTGTAACAAATATTGTCTGCGCGGTGAACTAGAAGCGAGAATAAGCGGGCGTTTGAAATTCATCTTGTTTGATTGAGCTAAATAAAAATCCGCTAATGACTTTTGGATAGAAGTACGTTGACTTTTGCGGCATCGTGAATCCGCTGGCGCAAACTTGTTTTACTTCTTCAATGCTCACTTCCTGTGTGATAATGGCCATCTGTGCCTGATCATGCATTACCAGATTGAGGCAGGTGGAAAAATTTCGTTCGAAGGAAATGTTCTCTGAACCACGCTGGTCTTTTCCGGCAATCCCTAAAATGCGTTCGATGATAAAATAGTGCAACACCGTCAAATCCAGATTTTTTATCTCTTGCGGAAAGTTCCAAGTCATTTGATGTATGGCTTCCGACTTCAAACGTACTTTGAGCGCCCGATTTTTCAACACGATGCCAAATGCCCATTTCTTACCCATGATGATTTCATTCAGGCTGTCGGCATTGTCAACAAATTTAATTTCAAAGTCGTTGGCTAATTTTTCAATCACTTCTTCTTCGTTGAAGTGAGGCATGTCATGAATGATCCGATGGGTCGGCAAAATTCGCAAATCATCTGCCTCCGTATTCGTCAAATACATCAGGTGATAATGAAAGCCTTCTTTTCCCGTAAGGGCAGACTTATTTTTTTCTAATCGGTGTTTTAATGCCAATGAACTTTCGTAGCGATGGTGACCATCCGCCAGAATAATTTTCATGGGTTCGATCACATCGATAAAACGTTGAATCACTTTCGCATCTTGAATTACCGCGAGTACATCACGAACACCTTGATAATCTTCTGTTTCATATAATGGCACTTGCATAGCTTCGTCCATGTATTTTTCCAGTTCAAAAGTAGGATCGGTAAAGAGTCCGTGCGTGGGACTTGCGTGCAGCTCGGTTTGCTCCAATAATTCAATCCGGTCATTCACCGCTTTAGGAATCGTATTCTCATGCCGAAGAATTACATTTTCTTTCCAATCGTAGGCTCGTATATCACAAACAAAACCTTTGCGGCAGTATTCTTTGGGAGATCCGGCTAACTTAAAATATTGGTAGTACACATAAATGCCCGGTATGGCATCTTGCCAAATGACTCCTTTGCTTTTCCACTCATTCAATAATTGTTTCGCTTTCGCGGATGGATTGGGTCCCTTAGGCACGGAGAGGTGAATGGAGTTGTACGGATTTTCATACAACTTCTGTCGCTGTTTATCTGACACGACATCAAACAAAGGAGCCGTGAGTTCTTCAATCTTCGTTGCCAGACTGGGGTTGTATCGCCAAGCGCGAATGGGTTTTATTTCCGCCATAAATTAAACGCGGTTTTTCTTCCACTTGCTGACTGGTCGAGCCACAACTTGTGCAGTTGCAGTGGAATTGGCCGGAGCCGAAACCATTACAGCCAATGCAGCCACTACTTTTTCTAAATCTTCATCAGCTTCTTGTTGGAGATATTCTGGCTTAAAATAGTTTTCAATAAATCTAGTATTGAAATTTCCTGATCGGAATGCTTCGTGCTTCATGACAAATGCTCCGAACCCCAGTGTAGTGGCTACACCTGTAATTTCGTAATCCGCAATAGCGCGAACCATTTTATCCATTGCCAACTCGCGCGTCTCGGCATACACAATCAGTTTGGCCAACAGCGGATCATACTGCACAGGAATGGTCATGCCCTCTTCAAAGCCATCGTCTACACGCACTCCGTGGCCTTGTGGCCTGCGATAGGTGTGTAGTGTGCCAATGTCCGGTAAGAAGTTGTTAGTAGGATCTTCTGCACACACGCGCACTTCAATGGCGTGTCCATGGATGGTCAATTGATCTTGGGTAAAAGGTAGTTTTTCGCCTTCTGCAATTTTGATTTGTAGTTTTACCAAATCTAAGCCGGTGATCATTTCCGTTACCGGATGTTCCACCTGCAAGCGCGTGTTCATTTCCAGAAAGTAAAAACTCATGTCTTCATCTAAAATGAATTCAATCGTGCCGGCATTGTAATACTTCGCGGCCTTCGCTGCGTTGACTGCCGCTTCACCCATTTTTTTTCGAAGCTCAGGAGTCAGCACCGGAGAAGGCGCTTCTTCTACTACTTTCTGATGTCTGCGTTGAATTGAACATTCACGGTCAAAAAGATGCACTACGTTTCCGTGCTGGTCGCCAAATACTTGAAACTCGATGTGACGCGGTTTCGCAATATATTTTTCAATGAATACTGCGCCATCTCCAAAAGAAGCCGTTGCTTCGCTAATTGCGCGCTCCATCTGATTTTGAAATTCGGTTTCGTTTTCTACCACCCGCATTCCTTTGCCACCGCCACCGGCACTCGCTTTAATTAAGATCGGATACCCAATTTTTTTGGCGATAGCTTTCGCTTCATCTACGTTGGTGATCGGTGTACTTGTTCCCGGCACGAGCGGCACATTGAATTTCGATACCGCTTCTTTCGCAGCTAGCTTACTGCCCATGGTGCGCATGGAATCGCCCGAAGGCCCGACAAAAATCAACCCGCTTTCTTTTACCAGATCAGCAAAGTCTTCATTCTCAGATAGAAATCCATAACCTGGATGAATGGCATTGGCCCCCGATTTCTTAGCTGCTTCGATGATCTTATCCATGCGTAGATAGGATTCAGATGAGGGGGCCGGACCAATACAATAGGCTTCATCAGCAAACCGTACGTGCATGGCATTGCGATCGATCTCGCTGTAAACGGCCACGGTTTGTATGCCCATTTCTTTAGCGCTTCGCATAATGCGCAAAGCGATTTCGCCCCGATTGGCTACTAGAAGTTTATGGATTTTTCCCATGGCCGATTAATTTCAAGATTGTAATGCGCCAATATACGATGAATGATGAATCGTTCGAATGGCAACACAAGCCATATTCATAAAATTATCAGCTTCCTAAAAACCATTTTTTCATTTCTTCATCTACCTCGCTTTCGGATAGTGTTTCACCTTTTTCAGATTGTTCATTGCCCAAGTCAATTTTAGAAATTAAGACCAGACGTTCCATAAGTTCATTCAATGTGAAACTTTCTGGAAGGAACTCGATGCATTGCTTTAACTGAGATTTTGAAATCATAGGGCTTTAGAAGCTTAAATGGGCATTTAAGACTTAAATTTATCTAACTGAAGAGGTACTTAATCCATCAGGCATGTGCCTTTCCCCACAATTTTTCTATTTTTGCGGAATTATTAACTGAATATTACTACCAATGGTCGATTTATTTGAAAAACTCCGCATGGAAGAGGGCCCGCTGGCCAAGTACTCTCATTTACCTGATGATTATTTCTTCTTTCCTAAGTTGGAAGGTGAAATAGGCCCACGCATGAAGTTTAATGGCAAAACCGTGCTCAACTGGAGTTTGAACAACTATCTCGGTCTGGCCAACCATCCGGAAGTTCGCAAAGCAGATACAGACGCTACCGCTCAATATGGCCTTGCTTCGCCTATGGGCGCCCGCATGATGTCCGGTAACTCGGTCAACCACTTATTGTTTGAGAAGCAATTGGCTGAATTCGTGAAGAAAGAGGACGCCATGTTGCTGAATTATGGCTATCAGGGTGTTCTGTCTATCATCGATGCCATTGTGAATAGAAAAGACGTAATCGTTTACGATTCAGAATCACACGCTTGTATCATCGATGGCGTTCGTTTGCACATGGGCAAGCGCTTTGTGTATCCACACAACAACATGGAGAACCTGGAGAAACAACTTCAGCGCGCTACCAAGTTGGCCAACGAAACCGGTGGTGGTATTCTTGTAATCACCGAAGGTGTTTTCGGTATGTCCGGTAACATGGGCGACCTGAAAGGCATCGTTGAATTGAAGAAGAAATACAATTTCCGTCTCTTGGTAGATGATGCCCACGGATTTGGAACAATGGGCCCAACAGGTGCCGGAGTAGGCGAGGAGCAAGGTGTACAAGATCAGATTGACCTTTACTTCTCTACTTTTGCCAAATCGATGGCCAGCATCGGTGCTTTTGTAGCCGGTGATAAGAAGATTTTGAAGTTCTTGCGCTATTCCGTGCGTTCACAAATCTATGCGAAGAGCTTACCGATGCCTTTGGTAGTAGGTGGTATGAAACGCCTGGAATTGGTGAAGAAACACCCTGAATTCCGCGAAAACCTGAAGAAAATTATGGCTGCCATAAAAGGTGGACTTGCCGATCGTGGATTTGCCATCAATAAGACACAAACCCCTCCAACCCCTGTTCTTTTCAAAGGCGGAGTGGGCGAGGCAGCTAACATGTCCATGGATTTGCGCGAGAATTATGGCATTTTCTGCTCAGTGGTGATCTATCCGGTGGTGCCAAAAGACGTGATTATGTTCCGAATCATCCCTACGGCATCTCATACCATGTCCGATGTAGAGGAGACCTTAACCGCGTTTTCAGCCCTAAAAACCAAGCTGGACGATGGTTTTTATAAGACAGAAGCCTTGGTTTCGGTTACTAAAGCGTAAAAAAATGGGGTTTTTGATTGTTTTTAAAGGTTTTTAGCTAATTTGGCATAAGAATCAAACACCTCAATAAACTAAACATACCGTAACAATGAAAAAATTTGAAGAATTAAAAGCTCTTATTGCTTCCCTAGAAGGAGACGCTGACAAATTTTATAACAAGGCTAATAGCGCTGCAGGAACCCGTGTAAGAAAGGGAATGCAGGACTTAAAGAACATTGCACAAGCAATTCGTGCTGAAGTTCAAGATCTAAAGAATAAGGACGCCAAGTAATTGGATAGGAATCAAAAAAAAGGGACATGCCTAAAGCAGTCCCTTTTTTTATGCGCTTTTCTTAAAGCTTTCTTTGATTTTTTCGATATCAACCGCTTTCGCTACTGGTTTGAAGTTTTGAGTCTTCAATGCAGTTCTTCTGCGAGCAGATTTGGCTTTGTCTTTGCGGTTTTTTCTTTTTAATCGGGTAACTGACATGGCGTATGTTGTTAAAAACGAGCGGCAAAAATAAGGATCATTTCGCAGAATGCAAGAAGTAATTGACAACCAGAGCTCTATTTCCGCACTTTTATCAGCATTGTCGGTAAGTTATGCTCCTTTCAGGCGCCTCTCCTGTGGAGAGGATTCAGGTGAGGTCTGGATAAAAGCAGAACTAAACGACATTGTCTTTTGCAAAACAGATTCGTGCCTGCTGGCAACTGGTTGGCGAAAGCCTTAGATTTGGCGGTTTATTACGATGGAAAAACCAACTTTACCGAAAGGCACCCGCGACTTTGGGCCTGCCCAAATGGCCAAGCGCCAGTTTATTTTCGATAACATCCGCAAAGTATTTCAGAAATATGGTTTCCAGCCCCTCGAAACGCCCGCTATGGAGAACCTCACCACCCTTACGGGGAAGTATGGCGATGAGGGGGATACTTTATTGTTTAGAATTACAGATTCTGGAGAGATCGCTAAAAAGATTAAGGATTTTGCATCTCAAACAAGAAGAAGTAGGGTTAGAGAGATAGGAAAGTCACTGACTAAGACCTTATACGAAGTAGCAAAACAGATACTAATACAAAAACCATTCATAAATACTGACGACTACATTTTAATAGGTAATGAAATCAAGGATTTATATGCAAGTGGTCAACTGAATTTGCCTAATGAAGATATTAATCTCGTAGTTAATTTTCTTTTAAATGAGGATCCAAGCTATATTCTATTCCGAAATTCTCTTCTGCAGGATTATTTCAAGCTAATTAAGGAAAACTTGAGTTCTGATAATCTTTTAAATGGAGCGGCTTCGCACCCTTACTTTACACTTTTGCTTAGTGAGTTGATTTCAAACTTCACTTTTGAATCAATGTCAAATAAAGATTTGATTCCCTTAATCAATGAAAAAGGCCTTCGCTATGATTTGACTGTTCCTTTTGCTCGCTATGTGGTGATGAATCGTCATGAAATTACTTTTCCTTTCAAGCGCTATCAGATTCAACCGGTGTGGCGAGCGGATCGACCTCAGAAAGGAAGATACCGCGAATTTTACCAGTGTGATGCCGATGTGGTGGGTACTGACTCACTACTTTGCGAAGCGGATATTGTTCTGATGATTCAGGAAGTGTTTGGGGCTTTGGGTATTCTGGATTACACCATCAAAATCAACCACCGCGCCATTCTTTCCGGTCTGGCCGAGTTAACCGGTTCGCAAAATGAATCTTCTTTGTTTGTCGCGATTGATAAGTTGGATAAGATTGGCGAAGAAAAGGTGAAAGAAGAATTGCGTTCACGCGGATTTGAAGACAAAGGCATCGATGCGGTTTTTTCTATCTTGAATTTCAAAGGAACGACCGAAGAGAAAATCAATTTCTTAACCACACAATTTGCGCAGTCAGAAAAAGGAAAAAAGGGCTTAGCGGACTTACAGCTAGTGTTGCAACTTCTGGAAAACTATTCATCTACCGGATCAACCAATGCCAACGCTCATGTGGAATTTGATATTTCGCTGGCGCGTGGATTGAGTTACTACACCGGCTGCATCTTCGAAGTGAAGATCAACAACGTTGCCATTGGCAGCGTGAGTGGTGGAGGTCGCTATGATAACCTGACCGGTGTGTTTGGTTTACCCGATGTATCGGGAGTGGGTATTTCATTTGGTGTCGATCGCTTGTATGACGCGATGGAAGAACTGAAAGCTTTTCCGGAAGAAGCCCGAATTTCATCAAAGGTGATGATCGCCCATTTTGATGAAGCGACTTTTCATTATTCGTTGGGTGTTGCCCGTCAGTTACGAAGCCAGGGAATCGCTACGGAAGTTTATCCCGATCAGGCGAAACTGAAAAAACAACTTGATTATGCCAATAAGAAAATGATTCCGTTTGTGCTGGTGATCGGTTCAGAAGAACAAAAGTCCGGATTGCTTACATTGAAAGACATGCAAAAAGGTGAACAGCAACAGCTTGCCATTGAAGCCATTGCCGCTACGCTCAAGAATAACTGATTCTTTCTATGTGTCAACTCCGTTATAACTTGTAATTTAGAACCACGTGGAGCCAACTCACTTTATATCTACCAAGACACTTACGCTCAATGACCTGGATCATATCCTGCATGGTCATTCGAAAATTGCGTTGTCGGAGGAGGCAACACAAAAAATAACGCGCTGCCGCGAATACCTGGATCAAAAACTCATGTCTTCCGCAGCACCTATTTATGGTATCAATACGGGTTTTGGATCGCTCTACAATAAAAATATCCCAACTGATCAACTCGAGCAACTGCAAGAAAACTTAGTCATGTCACACGCATGCGGCACGGGGCCTGAAGTGCCTCGCGAAATTGTCCTGCTGATGTTGTTTTTAAAAGTGCAGTCGCTGTCTTATGGCAATTCCGGTGTCCAATTATCAACCACCCAGCGATTGGTCGATATGTTTAATCAGCGCGTGTTGCCAAAGATTTTTGAGATGGGCTCGCTGGGAGCATCCGGTGATTTGGCTCCATTGGCACATCTTTCGTTGCCGTTAATTGCGCGAGGTGAAGTACACTACTTAGGAAAAATTTACCAAAGCGATGAGGTGTTGAAATTGTTAGGATGGGACTCACTTCACTTCAAAGCAAAGGAAGGATTGGCATTGTTGAATGGCACCCAATTTATGAGTGCGTACGGCTCTTGGTGTTTGTTGCATGCACATCGCATTTTAAAATTGACTAATCTGATCAGCGCCTTATCCATTGATGCATTTGACGGTCGCATTGAACCATTCGATTCGTTGGTCCACGACATTCGCCCACAAAAAGGGCAAATACATGTGGCGCGTGAAATAAAAAAATTACTGGAAGGAAGCCAGATCATTTCGCAACCTAAAAAGCATGTTCAAGATCCTTATTCCTTCCGGTGTATTCCACAAGTGCATGGGGCCAGTTGGGATGCCATCCAATATGTAACCGATGTTTTCCTTACAGAGATTAATTCAGTATCCGATAATCCAAACATTTTTCCGGAGGAGGATCGGATTATTTCGGCCGGTAATTTTCATGGGCAACCCTTGGCTTTGTCCCTCGACTTTCTGGCAATCGCTTTAGCGGAGTTGGGCAGCATTTCCGAGCGAAGAACTTTTCAGTTGATTTC
>JABFSO010000111.1 GCA_013140555.1 Cyclobacteriaceae bacterium
CTCCAAAATCCCCTTCCTCATTTGCACTTGCGCGTTTTCCAGATTCATACAGCACTTTTTTCGGCATGTCTTGCAACTATTGCGCCAAAGGTACTAGGTATGGCATAGTACTGCCTTAATCTTTTAAAATAGTTTTAAAAACCCCATTTTCAGGGTATCTTGAAGGTTTCCAATAAGCTATGATCCTAACTCGAATAATGCCCGCCTTTCTTTTAATGTTCATTTTTGTACAATCTTATGCACAAGACACACATTATTGGACATATCGGTACGGAACTCGGGCTGTCCTTCTGGGTGGGCCGGCTGTCGGTGGTTTGGAAGATAACAGCTCGGTAATCTACAATCCGGCTTTACTTAGTCTGGTGAAAAGCACTTCTATTTCATTGAATTCGAACGTGTACCAGGTGGTAAACATTACTGCTAAAAATGGAGCAGGCCCTGGCCAAGACGTAACCAGCAATCAATTTTCGGCTGTGCCAATCACTGTTTCTGGTTTGTTGAAAAAGAAAAACATAGCCTCGCGTTGGACATTCGGTTATGCGATTATTGTGCCTACGGAATTTACGTTTAAAGCTACCGCACGCGAGGAAGGGCTAAAAGCAATTGTTGATGATGCTGAAAGCCCTGGTTCTGAAGAGTATGTAGGACAGTTTTCAATCAATACCCGCCTTTCTGAAAACATGGGAGCGTTCGCTGCCGCCTACCGCATCAGCGATCGGTGGTCTGTTGGGCTTACTAACCAAATCACCTACCGATCGCATACCTATACCAAGAATGAATTGAGTCGCATGATTTTGAACAATGTGGCTACCACCTTAGTAAGCACCAGCGAATCGCAGAGTATTGAATATACCAATCTTCGATATGCACCGAAGCTTGGAATTAGCTTTGTATCTGGAAGGTTGTCTGCAGGAGTGGCGTTTGTTTTTCCAAGCATTAATCTAGGAGGTAGCGGAACGATTGCTCGTGATGTATTCGCAGGTAATCTTCTAACGAACGTAGAGACGAATCCCAATTTGCCGCCTAATTTCAAACGCTTAAGTGTGGATGCGAATGACCGAAAAACAAAACTCTCTACTATATATAAAAGCCCCATTTCAATCTCTGCTGGCATCGCTTATAAAGGCAATAAAACGTTGATTGCTGCCTCTGTAGAATGGTTCGATAAAGTGAGCATATACAATATAATGTCGCCTGAAGGAGATGTATTTAAACGCCCAGCCAATTTGAATATCGACAGCAAAAAATTTCTCGAACTAAATGCTTCGAATAAATCCGTTACTAACTTCGCCATAGGTTTGGAGCATGCACTTACCGAGAAAGTGAGTATCAGCACGGGCTTTCGTACTAACAATTCGTTTTATGATAAAGTATTTGATGACCGCATTGCCGATCGAAACAAACGCAACCTGAACAACAATGCGTTGAACTTGGATATATCATCCTGGAATATCTATCACGTAGTAATCGGTGGAACTTTCAAGCAAGAGCGCAGAGATTTAAGCATCGGCCTCAACTTTAGCTGGGCTGATGAAGGAGCCATCAAGCAGTTTGCCAATTTTGATCAACCAACCGAATCCACCTTTTTGCTCGGGCAAAAGTTAAGCACTACTGCCGATTTTTTTTCCTACGGAATACTTCTCGGTTACACTTTCCGAATCCGTTCTTCTGAACAATAATATCAGTAGCGCAAATGTTTCACCGTCATGCCTTTGTTGATCATCTGCTTAAGCGAATCAATGCCAATTTTTAAATGCAAGTCTACGTAGCTGGTCGTAACCACCTTATCGCTGGCTTCGGTCTTCACGCCATCGGGTGTCATAGGCGAATCCGAAACTAGAAGCAGGGCGCCTGCTGGAATTTCATTGTAGAAGGCTGTCGAAAAAATAGTGGCCGTTTCCATGTCAATGGCTGCCGCACGAATTTTAATCAAATAGCTTTTGAAGTCTTCATCCCACTCCCACACTCTGCGGTTGGTAGTATACACTGTTCCACTCCAATAATCCTGGTTGTAATCGCGAATGGTAGTTGAAATTGCTTTTTGCAGAGCGAAGGCGGGTAATGACGGCACTTCAGGTGGGAAGTAGTCATTGGATGTACCTTCACCACGAATAGCAGCAATGGGTAAGATTAAATCGCCAATATCATTTTTAGCTTTCAGGCCACCGCATTTACCTAAGAACAGAACCGCTTTCGGCATGATGGCGGTTAAGCAATCCATAATAGTGGCTGCATTGGGGCTTCCCATTCCAAAATTAATAATGGTAATACCTTCAGCGGTAGCGCTGCGCATGGCTCTGTCTTCACCATGCACGGGCACTTTGTGCCATTCGGCAAACTTCTTTACGTAGTTATCGAAATTGGTTAATAATATATAATGTCCGAAGTCTTCTAACTTGAGTCCGGTATAACGCGGTAACCAGTTTTCAACAATGTCTTTTTTGTTTTTCATCTTGCTCTGTATTTAATGTTCAATTTTTTTTGCTGTACATTTCCATTCGATGCAAAAGCTAAATCTCCCGGAAATCAACGCAACGCTTAAGAAAGAATATGGCAAAGTATGGATTTTTGATATGATTCGGAAAAAGTATATCGTGTTGACACCTGAAGAGTGGGTGCGCCAGCATTTTATACATTACCTCATTCACGAACTACACTACCCCCGCTCGCTTTTTCGCATTGAGAGCAGCCTCACTTACAACAAATTGCAAAAGCGATCAGACATTTTGATTTTTGATCGCGATGGAAAACCCTGGATGCTCATCGAATGTAAATCAGCAGATATACGTTTATCGCAAAAGGCATTTAATCAGGTAGCTGTTTATAACATGACTGTGAATGCGAAATACATTGCCGTTACAAATGGGATGGTTCACTTCTGTTGCGAAGCAGCCACAGAGGGCAAAGAAGCCCTGTTTTTGGAAAACTTTCCAACATTTCAATAGATAATTGCTCTTAAAAAAATCCGCTAACTGATTTATTTCAAAATCACTGAGCTTATTTTATTTGATCTAATTATTTGGAATAATTCTAAATAAGTAATTGATTTGCTTATTCATAATAATTCTAAATAAAATGAAATTCGTTATAAATACTTGTTTATCAATACTGTTAGCTACCTATTTAGCACCACTAGCATTCGCTCAAGCTGGAAAAATTGAAGGAACTATTGCTTCATCTGATGGCAAACCATTGCCATCGGTAAATATTTATATCAAAGAAATTGGTGCTGGCACTGTAACAGATAATGATGGCAAATTTGTGTTGCTGTCCATACAGCCGGGTATTTATCAACTGGTAGCTTCTTCGGTTGGATTTGTCACTCTTCAAAACCAAATCACCATAGAAGAGAACAAGACCACCACGGTTCAATGGCAATTGATTGAAAGCACCCAAGAATTGG
The DNA here is from genome assembly GCA_013140555.1 of Cyclobacteriaceae bacterium. GTDB lineage: Bacteria > Bacteroidota > Bacteroidia > Cytophagales > Cyclobacteriaceae > ELB16-189. The sequence goes on from JABFSO010000111.1 coordinate 3,404, forward strand.
ATGAAGTCACAATTCTAAACTCGCGCAGCCTGAACGAACAAACTTCTACTATCTCTAAATCAAATATTAAGGCTTTCGATTTGCCGCAAAGTGTGATGACCATCTCGAAAGAAATTTTGGTGCAACAACAAACGCTGAGACTATCAGATGCATTAAGAAATGTAAACGGACTTTATGTAATGGGCACAACCGGTGGCACGCAAGAGGAATTGGCCGGGCGCGGCTTTGCTTACAACTCTAACAACACTTTTAAAAACGGAGCACGATTTAATAATGGTGTGCTACCGGAAATGAGTTCGCTTGAGCGCGTAGAGGTAATGAAAGGAAGCAACGCTATTTTATTTGGAAATGTCGCAGCAGGTGGCGTAATCAACTTGGTAACTAAGAAACCGAATTTTGAAAAGGGAGGAGAAGTTTCTTTGCGAATGGGTGGCTATGGCTTTTACAAACCCAGTATCGATTTGTTCGGTCCGTTGGATACCAAAAACAAATTTGCCTATCGCATTAATACTACTTACGAAAGTGCCAATAGCTTTCGCGATGAGGTGCAATCGAAACGTTTTTATATCAATCCTTCTTTTTTGATGAAGCTGACAGCTAAAACGGATGTGCTGGTTGAGGCGGATTATTTGGAAGACAACCGAACATTGGATTATGGTACGGGAGCGATCAATTATTCAATAGCCCAAATTCCTCGTAGTCGTTTTTTAGGAGCCAAGTGGTCGTATTTTTCGGCAACACAAAAAAGCCTCACGTTTACAATCAATCATCAGCTTGCCGCAGATTGGAAATTACGCGTGATGGCAGCCGGCCAAGATTATAGTACAGATTTGTTTGGTACAACCCGACCCAATGCCAACAATCAATTTATCAAGTCTGACGGAAAGTGGATTCGAGGTTTGCAGCGCAGTGAAGTAGCGGAAAACTATTTTGTAGCTCAAGCCGATTTAACGGGTCAGTTTAAAACTGGAAAAATTCAACACACCTTTTTAATTGGTGCCGATGTTGATGGCTACAATACACAAACTACCGCATACAACAATATGGCTAAGTATGATTCCATCAATGTTTTTAATTTGGAAACTTTTAAGCAACGAAATGATATTCCGGAATTATCAAAGCGAACGTTGACGAAAAACCACACACAACGAGTGGGCGTGTATCTACAAGATTTAATTGCCATTACGGGACAACTTAAACTTTTGGTAGGCGCTCGTTATAGTTACCTCGATCGCCAAAATG
>JABFSO010000448.1 GCA_013140555.1 Cyclobacteriaceae bacterium
GGTGTTAGCTGCGTATGGCAAGGAATTGCAATCTGCTTCCGGACTGACGGCTGAATCGGCAAAAGCGATTTTAGATACTACTACTTCGATGCATAACATGAAGGCGGGTCAAGTACTTCAAGTATTGCGCATGGTGCTAACAGGGCAAGGCGCAGGACCCGATTTGATGATGAGTATTGAGATTATGGGTAGCGCTGAAGTTGCTCAGCGGATTGAATTTGCGATTCGCACAATAACCAAATAAGAATATGGCTTCAAAAGATAAAACACCTGCCGACAAGCCGAGCAAAAAGCAAGGCAAGCCGCGTGTTCATAAAGAGCTGAAAGGCTTTGAGGTTTCGATTGACCAGTTTGGCGAATTGAAATCGAGCATGAACATTGAAAAGATAAACTCGTTTCTAGACAAAAACGTAGACGACAAAAAGTTACTCGAGAAAGAAGAAAAAGAACGATTAAAAAAATTGAACAAGAAAAAATAATCACGTATGGCACAATCACATGTAATCGACTATCAGATTAAAGGAGAGAGCATTCAAATTGTAGAAATAGAACTCGATCCTGCAGAAACCGTCATTGCCGAGGCAGGTGCAATGCTCTTCATGGAAGATGGGATTTTGTTTGAAACGAAAATGGGCGATGGCTCCAATCCACAACAAGGATTGTTTGATAAGTTGCTCTCGGCAGGCAGCCGCTTGTTGACGGGTGAGTCTCTTTTTATGACGCATTTCACCAATCGCGGAAGCCGGAAATCGAAAGTAGGATTCTCTGCACCTTATCCCGGCACGGTGATTCCTGTTGACTTAGCTAAGTGCCCCGGACAAGAATTAGTCGTGCAGAAGGATGGATTTTTGTGCGCAGCCTATGGCACTAAACTTTCCATTGTCTTCAATCGAAAAATTGGCGCAGGCTTGGTAGGTGGCGAAGGATTTATTCTACAAAAACTGCAAGGTGATGGATTGGCGTTTGTACATGCCGGTGGCACTGTCATTGAACGCACACTTAACAATGAAACGCTGAGGGTAGATACAGGCTGCGTGGTGGCTTTTGAATCGCAAATTGATTTTGATGTGGAACGCTCCGGGAGTTTGAAGTCAATGGTGTTTGGTGGTGAAGGAATTTTTCTCGCCACATTGCGAGGAACAGGTAAAGTGTGGTTGCAGTCGATGCCGATTCGCAAATTGATTCAGGCGTTGGCGCCTTATGGTAACAACAGCAGCAAAGAAGGCGGCTAGCTGCTCGGAAGTTTATTTGAAAGTTAATATCGAATGCGTCCTCTAAAATTAGGTTTGATTCGCGAAGGCAAAGTGCCACCCGATAAGCGTGTGGCGTTTACGCCTGTGCAAACAGAAGAAATTCAACAGCGCTTTGCGCATGTACAAGTGGTTTGTCAACCAAGTACGGTGCGGTGCTTTAAAGATGAAGAGTACAACGAACACGGCATTGCTTCGCAAGAAGATTTGACGGATTGCGATGTGCTGATGGGAATCAAAGAAGTTCCTATTCTAAATCTGATTGCCGGAAAAACGTATCTCTTCTTTTCGCATACCTTGAAAAAGCAGCCTTACAATCGCAAGCTGCTACAAGAAGTACTGAAGAAAAAAATCAAACTGATCGACTACGAAACTTTAAAAGACCATCAGGGAAATCGTTTAGTGGCATTTGGTAGGTATGCCGGGATTGTGGGTGCCTACAATGGTTTGTGGGCGTATGGAAAGCGCTACAATTTATTTCAACTACGCAGAGCGAATGAATGCTTTGATGTGAATGATTTGAAACTGGAGTTGCGCAAAGTGCAATTGCCACCAATCAAGATTGTGTTAACCGGAGCAGGGCGCGTGGGCAAGGGCGCGATGGAAACACTAGACACAGCCGGAGTTCGAAAAGTGAATCCGGCAGATTTTCTTTCGCAAACTTTTCAGGAACCGGTGTATACACAGTTGAGCAGTGCCGATTATCATACCCGATTGAAAGGCGGTCATTTTAATCGCGAAGAATTTCACACCAATCCGCAAGGATATGCTTCGCACTTTGTTGATTTTGCCAAGTTGTCTGAGATCTTAATGGCAGGAGCTTTTTGGAATCCGCATGCTCCGCGATTGTTCGAAGTGGACGATATGAAGTCGCCTGACTTTCGAATCAAAGTAATTGCGGATATCACCTGCGATATCAACGGCTCAATACCGAGTACAAAAAAAGCAAGCACCATTGCAGATCCGCTTTACGATTATCATGCACTTACTGATTCGATTCAACCTGCCTTGAGTGGTGAAGATAATATCACCGTAATGGCGGTAGACAATTTGCCTTGTGAATTGCCGCGCAGTGCATCCGAGGAATTTGGCCGAGATTTGATTGACCGAATTTTGAAACCATTGTTGTTGGAGGATGTAGATGATATCATTGCTCGCGCTACCATGGCTGAAAATGGAGACCTCACCCCTGCCTTCGAATACTTACGCGATTACGTTAATCAAGAATAAAAAAATTGCTCGCATGTTTTTATACAACGTTACCATCGGCATCGACAAAGATATTGAAAGTGAATGGCTGCAATGGGTGAAGCAAAATTACCTGCCCGCTATGATGGCCACAGGTTTTTTCCACGATTGTAAACTTTACCGAGTGGTGACGCATGATGATGAAGGATCGGTGTCATACAGCATTCAGGTATTTGCCGAAAATATTGAGAGTGTGGTAAACTATCTCAACCAACACACCGCCACGATCATCGAAGGTCACCGTTTGAAATTCAAAGACAAGCATGTAGCGTTTAATACGCTGTTGGAAGAGGTGGTTTGAGATGAGCGATCATTCTAACATTACTCCCTGATTAGCCGTAGATTTTTACGGTAACAAAAAAGGAACAAAATGAGCAGTGACATTTTAATCTATCAAAATCAGGATGGCAACATTAAGATTGATGTTCGTTTAGAAGAAGAAACGGTTTGGCTGACGCAGGACCAAATGGCGAGCCTTTTTGGTAAAGGACGAAGTACCATTACCGAGCATATCTCCAATATTTTCTCTGAAGGCGAATTAAATGAAAAAGTGGTCTGTCGGAATTTCCGACTAACCACTCCGCACGGTGCTATCGCTGGAAAAACACAAGAGAAAGAAGTAAAACACTATAATTTAGATGTAATCATTTCAGTTGGCTACCGGGTTAAATCGGTACAGGGTACTCAGTTTCGGATTTGGGCAACGCAACGCCTGAAAGAATACATTGTAAAAGGTTTTGCGCTCAATGACGAGCGATTCAAAACAGGTAATTCAATGAATTACTTTTCTGAATTACAAGAGCGTATTCGCGAGATCCGTTTGTCGGAACGCTTTTTCTACCAAAAAATAAAAGACATCTATACCACTAGTATTGATTACGATCCGAATGACGAAAAAACGATTTCGTTTTTTAAAACAGTACAAAACAAATTGCTTTGGGCTATCAGCAGCCATACGGCAGCCGAATTGGTTTATCGCAGGGTCGATGCCACATTGCCTTATTGGGCATGCAATCGCTAGACAAAAAAAATGCATCTGCTATAAAAAAATCAGATGTAAGCATTGCCAAAAATTATCTGACGGAAGACGAAATTCGCTTGCTCGGGCTTTTGGTGGAACAATATCTTGCTTTTGCCGAAACCATGGCCCAACAGCAGACCCCCATGTATATGAACGACTGGATAAAACGTCTGGACGGCCTTTTAGAATTGAACGGTCGGGAGCTACTTACTCATGCCGGAAAAATAAGTCATGAAATGGCACTTGAGAAATCGTACATCGAATTTGAAAAATTCAGACTTGCACAAGTAGCCAATCAGAAAGAACAAAGTCTGAAAGAATTGGAGCAAGATATTAATGACCTGAAGAAAAAGCAGAAGTAGTTTTTACTTCAACAGCTCTCTCGAAATCACCATCTTCTGAATTTCGGTAGTGCCTTCATAAATCTGCGTGATCTTCGCATCGCGCATCAGGCGCTCTACATGAAACTCTTTTACGTAGCCATAACCTCCATGAATTTGAACGGCTTCGGTTGTTACTTCCTGCGCAATCTGGCTCGCATATAATTTCGCCATGGCAGCCGCCTTCACAAAATCTTTCTTTTCATCTTTCAAGTACGCTGCCTTCAAAATCAATAAGCGGGCTGTTTCAATTTTTGTGGCCATCTCGGCAAGTTTAAATTGAGTGGACTGGTGCTCTGACAAATGTTTGCCAAATGCTTTGCGCTCTTTTGAATATTTCAGTGCTAACTCATACGCACCGCAAGCAATGCCAAGCGCTTGTGCGGCAATACCAATACGACCTCCATTCAACGTAGTCATCGCGAAGGTAAACCCGAAACCATCATCGCCAATGCGATTGGCTTTGGGCACCTTCACATCGGTAAACATCAATGAATGAGTGTCGCTGCCGCGGATACCCATTTTATCTTCTTTCTTCCCTACCACAAAACCGGGCATGCCTCGCTCCACAATCAACGCGTTGATTCCTTTGTGTTTTTTCTCCGGATGGGTTTGCGCAATCACAATATACACACTGGCACTCTTGCCGTTGGTGATCCAGTTTTTGGTTCCGTTCAGCAAATAGTGATCGCCTTTGTCTTCGGCTATGGTGCGTTGGCTGGTTGCGTCTGAACCGGCTTCAGG
>JABFSO010000246.1 GCA_013140555.1 Cyclobacteriaceae bacterium
AACAGGGTGATGAGAATGGTGAGTACAACTACGACTCCTTTGTTACGCATATGAAAATAAAATTTAAATGAAAAAACTAAGTGAAAATGAAGATTGCATCGGCTCAAAGCCAACACTTAAAAAAACCGATGTGGTAGAAAATTAGGGCGCGTTTGGCGCAATGGTGGTTCGAAAGAGTGTTCGAAAGAATTTGAAAAGGCTTTGGCGAACAACGGCAACCACTTTCTTGGATTCTTCAGAGATCGCCACCTGATGTGGAACTACTGCCTGATCGTTGTTAACAGCCAGCGTGTTGCCATTAGCCACTACATCCGAAGGCGCATGAATCGTTGCCTGATTTTTCGATTCGTTTTGCTCGGTTTTAGCTTTTGCTTTTTCGTCTGCAACGGGCTTATAAAAAGATTGGGTAAGCACAATTACCATCACCGACAAGATGCCGACAACAAGTAAAAACCCTCTTTTTAACCCTTTTTTAGACATTTTCTGTTCTTAGCTTTCAAATTCAGGATGGCAAAACTAGGCAATACCAGCTAATTTGCAACTTCTAATTTAGATTTTAGAAAACTGGCCAGCACATCTAGTGCCTTTTTGAAATGACTGTTGTTAGGAATTACCAAATCAGCGTAATGCTTGAGTGGCTCAATCTGACTTTCGTAAATGGGCATTACGTGAAATTGATAGCGATAAAGTACATCGTCTAAGTCATAGCCACGCTCTACCTGATCTCTGCGAATTCTACGACCCAGCTTCACGTGGTCTTTGGCTTCTATGAATATCTTGAGATCAATTTCTTGGGCGATTTCTTCAAAATATTGAACAAATAAACCCTCTACTATAATAATAGGCGCACTTTTAAATTCCAGTAATGAAGGCTCGGCCGCAGGATTATTGAAAGTATATTCTTTTTTAAATACACTTTGACCGGCCTTCAGTTTAATCAGATCGCTTAAAAATGCATCACGGTCAATAGAAATGGGCAAGTCAAAATTTTTGACGCCATTTTCATCAATGGGTTGCTGTTCGCGTGGTTTATAGTAATTGTCTTGCGAAATCAAACAGATTTCTTCGGGTTTGAATAGATCAGATAATCCTTGCAAAAAATAGGTTTTGCCCGATCCGCTACCGCCCGTAATGCCGATGGTGAAAGGTTTATTCATAGGTTTCGCTGTAAAAGTACATTTATGTTTCTAAAAAGAATTAACATGTCTGGCCTTCTTTTTTTAGTAATTTTAGTTTCCGGCAAAAGGAGCATTTATGAATCAGGAGAAATCAAAAGGTAGCAGTTGGATTGGTGGCATCGTAGCATTTGTATTGGTTGTTGGGGCGGGAGTATTTTTGTATGATTTATTTTTTTCAAAGCCCGAACATTTAACAGGGGTAATCATCGAAAAGATATTTGTGCCCGCACATACTTACTCGGGTGGCCCTTACGGTGGTAGTCGCAGGGGTAATTACACCATCACCACGCAACAAGAAGAGCAATGGATTGCTATTGTAAAAACGGATCGGAGTGATACGCTGAAAGTACACTGTCACTCCAGCCATTATGAAAATACCAACGTGGGGAGTACTATCTACTTTAAGAAATATGAAGGGCATTTACTTCATGTAGATTATTTCACGCATAACGAAGAGGAAGAAATAAAAAAACCATAATAGGTAAAAGGCATTTACAAGTTGCCTGTTGACTGAAGTGAGCAAAGGAATTCGTACGAAATGAAGGAGTTAAAGGCCATTGTAGCCGAACACAAAAAATTAGATTCAAACAGACAGGCGGCTTTAGCCACCGTAGTAAAAGTAAGTGGCTCTTCCTATCGAAGTCCGGGGGCGCGCATGCTCATAACCGATGATGGCAAATGGGTAGGTTCGATCAGCGGAGGTTGTTTAGAAGGCGATGCCTTGCGCAAAGCGCGATTGGTGATGACAAGCAAGCAACCGATGACTGTCACCTACGACACACGTGAAGAGAGTAATCAGAATTTAGGAATCAGCTTGGGATGCAATGGTGTGATTGATGTGTTGATTGAACCTTTTTCAGAGAATTATCTTCCAACCCAATTTTTTGAACCTATCATTCAACGAAACGAACCGGTAGCTATGGCTACTGTTTTTCGAGGTGAAAACGGAGTGGGCGAAAAAATGTGGTGTGATTCATCCGGAATCATTCAATCCGCGATTTCTGATTCAACTTTAAAAGAGCAATTACACTTTCAGTTGAATGAAGTATTCCAATTGAAAAAATCATTTGCACAGAAAATGGTAATCCCCTCAGGTGAAGTGGAAGTTTTTTTGGAGTGGATTCAGCCATCTGTTTCAGTTTTGATTTTTGGCGGAGGCTTTGACGCGCGTCCAGTTTGTCAGTTGGCCAAAACACTGGGATGGGAAGTGCAGGTTACCGATGAGTGTGTAGCACACATTGCGCCAATCTTTTTTCCGGGAGTTGATAAGTTATCCTTGTGCCAGCGCGATTTTATCGATCGTGATTTTCAGATTACAAAGTACACAGCTTGCGTACTCATGTCGCATAACTACGAATATGATCGCGATGTGCTGAAGAAAGTGATTCCTTCACCGGCACCTTATATTGGTATTTTAGGTCCGCGTAAGCGTTTTGATAAAATGCGCGAAGAATTTCGAAAAGGTGGATTAGAGTTATCCGAAGAGCAGCTTGCGCGCATTCATTCTCCCATTGGATTGGATATCGGAGCAGAAGCTGCGGATGAAATTGCTGTTTCAATCATTGCGGAAATACAAAGTGTGTTTGCAAAGCGGCCTGCGGGATTTTTAAAACAATTAAGTGGACCTATTCATCATAGATAAATGAACATGAGATTGTACATTTTATGCATTCTTTTCATTACCAGTTTCGGTACTGGATTGTTAGCACAAAATGAATTCGCAGTGAAGCTAGCGGACGCTGCTTTTTCGCTTACCAACCAAAAAGTAGAATACGATCCCACCTATTTTTCAATCAGTTATCCGGGTGGAGATGTTCCCGCAGATAAAGGAGTTTGCACCGATGTTGTTATCCGAGCGTATCGGAAATTAGGGATTGATCTGCAAAAGGAAGTGCATGAAGATATGAAAGCCAATTTTTCAAAATACCCGGCTAAGTGGGGACTCAAGCATCCGGACAAAAATATCGATCATCGTAGGGTGCCCAACCTGATGACATTTTTTTCGCGATTCGGAACAACCAAGAAAATAAGTAAAGAACCGGAGGATTACTTGCCGGGTGATATCGTGTGTTGGAATTTGCAAGGAGCCATCACGCATATCGGTATTGTGTCAAATCACAAATCAAAAGATGGCCAACGGAATTTAATCATTCACAACATTGGTCACGGACAAGTGGAGGAAGATATTTTGTTTCATTACAAAATAATAGGCCATTATTTTTACAAAAAATAGCTTGTCAATTTGTTCACCTAAAGAAATGGGTAAATTGTAAATGAATTTTTGAGAGATAACACTGACTATCGACTGTGAATTTTTTTATTAAATAGAAATGTCTGCCGATGAAAAAATGGACTATACTCACATTTTTATTTAGTGTCCTTCTTCAGATTGGCATTGCGCAAGAAAAGAAGGAGAAACTGAAGACAATTTGGCCTGAAGAACACAAATGGAAAGTAGGCTCCGATCAGGAGGATAAAGCCATGCATGTGCGGGAGTGGATACCGGGAAATGAATCACACGAGCATTGGACTATCCTTGGAACGATGATATCTATTACGGGTGCTCAAAATGTTCCGATGGAAAATATCATGATGGCCATGTATGAACAGGTAAAGCTGAGTGCACCGAAGTCTACAGTTACAGAAATTGAAAAAGATGAAACAGGCAAACATCACTGGATTGTATTTAAAATTGAATCACATCGATTTCATCACCACAATACACCTGAGTCGCGATTATATTATGCCATTCAAGGAGATTCATCCTTATATGTCAATATAGTCTCCATCAAAGAAAAGACACTCTCACATCATTTTATTGAAAAATGGTGGACGATTTTTAAGGCAAGTCAGTTGGTGTATGAGTAGAGTAAATGCTTAAAATGCAACAGGTTTAATTTGTCCTTAATAACATCCAATTTATGAAGTCATTTCTCATTAAGATTAAATTGATAGAATACCTTACAATAGAATTACCGATATCAAAAGTAGATTTCGTTCAAAGGCTTTCATCGGTAACAGATAAAGGTGATACAGGAATGTTCGCTGGTGCGTTTGATATTTTCTCTTCTAGCAAAAATGAGTTAAAGGGTGTTGTCAGTTTGGATGGCTTTAGAATCAGAAGACGAAGGAGGATTTTTGACACCAATATGAATATGGCGATTGCCACTGGAACTTTTAAAGAGACAGACAGTGGTCTTGTTATCCATACGAAGATAAATGGATTCAATAACTTTTTTATTCTTTATTATGTATTATTAGTTTTTGTCTATGGGATGATAGCAAGTCTGATGGCATTTTCGGATCAAAATACGGAATTTGTTATTTTTCTTTTTCTGGTGATACATGCTGTATTCATGTTTTTAATTCCATATTTTTTTATGAGGAGTGCCACAAGGAGACTGAAACATGAATTGGAACGCGAATTTTTTTATTTAACAAAGCGATAGGAGCCAAAGACATAATACAGTTGGCATATTTGAGTTGCTCTTGCTGAGTTGATTGAATATAAGATTATTATTTATGAAGATTTCTACAGTATTTCAGATAGTCATACTCAGCATCACTCTTACTTCATGTGGTAAGTCTGTTGAAAAAGTTGCAACCGGGTTGGAAGAAATATATGATTGTAACACGATTAGAAACAATCGAGTGTTGTATAAAATTGCCAAATCTATAATTGATGCCCCAGATAATAGTCAGATTTAGAATTTGCATGATGTCGATACCACCGATGTATTCATCATTGAAGATTATTTTATTTCTTCAAAATCGAAACATCTGTTAATTCGAATGGATGGTGAGGCCGGAATGTCTTCAGGCACGGCAAACAACTTGATGATGATTGCCTCGTGTACTGATGGAATAAAAGTAATTTGGTCAGGGCAAGTGGGCGAATTCAGTCAGTCTGATATTAGAGATTTAAACAATGATGGCATAAAGGAAATTGTGATCCGGACGAGTATGATGTGGATGGGCGAGTGTAATAGCAGTTTCAGTATAATTAATTTTGTAAATGGAACTGAGAATACTATTTTTTCTCGGCATTCCAGATCAGTAGTGGACTGTGGTTTTGATAACCATGCAGAGTTATCTAAGTCAGGAGATACGCTAGTAAGTAACTATGAATGTGAAGTGGAATATGCTGGCTCCAATGTGTATGAAGTAAATCAGGTTCGCACCATCAAAGTTAGTAAAGGCGGACAAACGGATGATGAAGTGATCAACAATTTAGCCGTCACCACGGATACAGCGAGAATAAAATTGAAATAGTAATTAAGTTCCGTACCTAGGATTGCCCTGTTTCTGGTCTGTTCGTTAACTATGATTCGTGTTTTCACGAATCATTTTAAATGTATTTCATCCGGCCTTTCGATTTTGTAAATTACGCAACAGCTTTGCCCACATACTCGTTGAATGGTAATCGTACTGTAGAGTGGCACAGCCCTTTTTTGTATCATAACGAAAACACGCAATTCATACTTTTAACTCATTTACTATGCGCACCTTTATCGCACTTTTGTTCTTAATTTATTCAGTGACTTTGCACGCACAGTCTTCGCAAGCTGAAATCAATTCACAAGTTTGGAAACCATTTATACAACATTTTAGCGATCATAATGCTGTCGCTTTTTTGGCTTTGCATTCAAAAGATGTTGTTCGCTCGCCCCGCGATGCTAAAACGATCTGGGGATATGACGAATATTTAAAAAAACAATCTGAAGGCGATGCCTACGAAATAAAAAACAATTTAAAACGCACACTCGAGCTTCGATTTACGGAGCGCATCGCCAATGGAGATAACGCCATTGAAGTAGGTATTTATAAAACGGTGGTCACCGCACCGGATGGAAAACAGCAAATTTATTTCGGACGCTTTCATGTGGTACTCAAAAAGATCAATGGCACCTGGAAAATAACAGTCGACACAGACTACACCGAAAACAATACCATTGGTGAGAAAGATTTCTTAGCCGCAAAGTCGATGATTGAATAATGTCACCGGCTATCATCATTTTAGCGGCAGGCTCTTCCTCGCGCTTAGGCAGAAGCAAGCAACTGCTCACCTATCAGGGTGTAAGTTTACTCAAACGAACGGCTCACGCTGCATTAGAAACTAAATTACCCGTTTTCATAGTACTAGGTGCCAATGCTCAGGCTCATCAAAATGATATCAACGAATTACCTTTACGAATTACAGTCAACCAAGAATGGAGCAAAGGTATGGGCCATTCGCTCAAGCATGGTCTAAGGTATGTTTTACAACAAATGCCAGATATCGATAGCGTGCTCGTTCTTGTATGCGACCAGCCACACATTGATTCAGCGCATCTGCTCGCTTTAAAAAGTAAATTTGAAGAAGGCGCTGCTTCCATCATTGCGTCAGCGTATGCTGAGGGAGCTGGAGTGCCCGCGCTTTTCGGGCGCGAATGGTTTGATCAGATATTGCAATTGCCCGATGACCAAGGTGCACGTAGTTTGATCTCTAAAAATAAATCTCGAGTTGCGACAGTGCCTTTTCCTCTAGGCGCGGTCGACATCGATACAGAAGATGATGTAACTAAATTTTTGACTGATTAAACAGCCACTTCTTCCGTTACTACTTCCAATCCGGCTTGTACCATCGAACCAAATCCACCATACACGTTGGTCAGGTTGGTGAAGCCTTCATTTTTCATGATCGAGATCGCGGTCATCGAGCGATAACCACCGCCACAATGCACGATATAAGGTGTTTGTTTATCGAGAGTAGATAAATTATCTGGAAAGTTAGCCAACGGCAAGAAAGTAGCATCGCGCAAGTGACTGACATTCCACTCTCCATGCTTGCGCACATCGAGCACGTGTGTGTGCTGCATTTCTTTTTTCATTTCTTCGGCTGTGATGGAACGAACGGTATCCAGTTTACCATCCCAAGTTGTTATGCCCCCTTGCAAATAGCCGATTACATTTTCATAACCGATGCGTGCCAGTCGAAGCACCGCTTCTGCTTCTGTACCGATATCAGCAATCAAAACCAATGGTGTGTGGATGTTGATCAACGTGCCTACCCATACGGCATATTGTCCGTTCAATCCGATATTTACAGAAGTAGGGATAAACCCTTTTTCAAATTCTTCGGCTTTGCGAGTATCCAAAATCAAAGCTCCATTTTTCACTTCAGATTTAAACTCATTCAGCGAAAGCGGTCGATTATTTTCCTTAATTACGTTGTCGATGGAGTTATATCCTTCTTTATTGATGCGCGCATCCTGAAAGAAATAGCTGGGCGGTGGCAGAATGCCATCGGTTACTTGCGCGATAAATTGATCGCGCGTTTGATCTTTCAGTGCGTAATTAAATTTCTTTTGTTCGCCAATGGTGGAAAATGTTTCCTTACCAATGTTTTTTCCACAAGCAGAACCGGGACCATGTGCCGGATAAACAATCACAGCCTCAGGCAATGTTTTGATTTTTTGATTGAGCGAATCATACAGCATGCTCGCTAACTCTTCGCGCGACATAACGCCATCCAACAAGTCAGGTCTTCCGACATCACCCACAAATAATGTATCACCAGTAAAAACAGCGTGCTCTTTTTTATTTTCATCCAATAACAAATAACATGACGATTCCGGTGTGTGGCCGGGGGTGTGCAAAACTTTAAATGTGAGTTTGCCTAGCTTAAATTCTTGGCCATCTTTCGCGCTGATGATGTCGTAGTTCGTTTTGGCCATCGGGCCATATACAATCGGTGCGTTTACTTTTTTCGATAAATCGATATGGCCTGAAACAAAGTCGGCATGGAAATGAGTTTCAAAAATATATTTGATTTTAGCATTTCTGCGATTAGCCAGTTCGGTATAGGGTTCCGTTTCACGAATGGGGTCAATAATCGCGGCCTCACCTTCCGATTCGATGTAGTAGGCGGCCTCCGCCAAACAATTTGTATAGAGTTGTTCGATGTACATAGTTCGCTGTATTTTTCGTTACCCTTTGGTGGGTTTTGACTTAACGGTACAAATCTCCAAAAAATTCCCTAATATCTTGATAGTGCCTACATTTGTACTACAAATTTGTGAGCTGAATACTTAAATTATCTGAATTACTATCAAATGAAGTTAATTCCATTTCTTCTGGCTTGGCTCTTATCTGCGTCTTTGCATGCAGAAGGCTACCTGCTATTTGAAGAAAATGGAAAGAAGGGCATTAAAAATGAACAGGGGCAAGTGGTAATACCCGCATCATTCGATGCCTTGGGCTGGTCGGATGGAAGTTTTTCGGTGATCGGTCAAACCACCGGATATCGCCTCAACGACCAGTGGGGACTGATCAATCTTAATAAAGAATTTATTACACAACCACTCTATACCCAACTCATCTACAAAAGTGGCGAGTACATCATCGCACGAAAAAAAATAAACCCTATTGCTGATAAAGTAGGTTGCATTTCGTTACGGGGAGAGATGCGCATCCCATTTATTTACGATGGTATTGAAATCAATGGCTTGCGCGCTATCGTTTTTAATTTGAAAGGTTCGCACTTCGAATTTGGGTTAGTCAATCTGCAAAATCAGGTGATCATTCCACTTCAATATAAAAGCATCGCATCGTTGGGTACCTTGCGCTATGCAGTGCAAAACCGACAGAACAAAATTGCTTTGTTTAGCGAAGATGGAAAATCCATTACCGATTTTTCTATTGATAGTCTTTCGCAATTTTATAAAGGGTATTCAATCATTTACCAGAAAGGATTACAGGGACTGATCAATCGCGAAGGCGAAATCAAACTACCAACCCACTACAGCCATATTAAAATTACAGAATCAGGTGCCATACAAGTTCAATTACCCGGAGAGTGGAAATACCTCAATCACAAAAATGAAGAGCTATCCAAAATCATAGCTGATGATTTAGTTTCCGTATCGCAACATCGCAGTATTATTTTTCTGGGAGGTAAATATGGTTTGCTGGATGAACGCAACCGAATCATTTTGCCGTTGCAATGGAGCAGCATGCAAGAAGTGAAGCCATCCGTTTTTTTAGTCGGCAACAAAAACAAACTAGGGGTTATTGATGCCGATGGGAAAAGCATTCTTCCAGTTGTTTACGATTCTATTCAACTCACGCCTGTCGGCTATCGGCTGTTTGAAAAGAACGAAGGCTGGCAGTTGGCGAACTCGTCCGGAGAAATCATCACACAAAAAAAATACGAAACTCTAAATCGTTTCAATGGCTCAGGTTGGGTCGTGCGCAGTCGCGGATTTTATGGCGTAGTGAATACCAAAGGCGAGGAGTTTATTCATTGTGTCTTCGATTCCATTGGCGATCGCACTTCCAATTATGTGGCAGTTAAATTCAAAAATCAATACGGCATCATCGATCACCGCGAAAACTGGAGGTTAGCTCCCCAACCTTCTCCCATTCAACTCGCCAATGACGCGTGCTACCTCATTCGAGAAAAAGAAAATTCATTTCTCAAAAGTTTTGATGGGAAGGTGATTTCGTTTACTCCCTATCGTGTCAAGTTTGAGTCGACACATTGGGTGGAAATTCTTCCCGATGGCAGACAAAACAAATTTGATTACAATGGCATGCGCTATGTGCCGGTGTCTTTCGCTTCCGCGGAAACGTTCGCAACTCCGGCCAACAAAGAGTTTCAACTGAGCGAGGGTTTGTTGGGTATTCGCAGAGATGACAAATTTGGATTTGTGGACGCGCGTGGCAGCTTGGTAATTGCCAACCGCTACGATAGCGTGGCCGATTTTAGAGAAGGATTGGCTCCGGTTAAATTGATTGGCAAGTGGGGCTTTCTGAACAAGCAAGATCAATTGGTCATTCAACCCAATTATGAAACCGTCACTCCGTTTTACAATGGCTTTTCATTGGTGAAGCGCAACGGAAAAGCCGGTGTGATCAACAGCAGTGGCAAGCCACTGCTAGATGTAAAGTATGAGTCAATTCAACGTCTTCCGGACGGCAAATTTTTGTTTAAAACGAAGGGATTGTTTGGGCTGGCTTCCGCTAAGGGTCTTATCTTAATTGAAGCTCGATTTGACCACTTAACGGAAGTGAAAAGCGGTTTTTTGTTGGTGAGTCAAGCTGGAAAATGGGGGCTGTTGACCACCGAAGGCATGGATGTAATCCCCCTTTTCTACGATAAACTGGAATATCATGCCGTCAACGATCATTTTTTGGCCATGCGCAAGCCTGAGTGGAGGGAGATTAATTTGGACTAGGGCTTTTTTCTTTTTTGGGATTTCTTTGTTTTTGGAAGCTCACTTTTGATTTTTTCTTGAAATCTTTTGAGTAGTCGGTCGATAAATTGATTCATTGCCTCATTTTCGGTTGGCTTGGTCTCATTTACTGTTGCCTCAAACAAATTTATGGCACTGTCAAGCAAAGCGAACTTTTTTTGAAGCAAATCGGCATCCCGCAATTCCCAATATTGCCCCTCGTCAATCAACTTAAAAAACCGAAAATATTTTTGGTTCAGGTAATCGAAAAGATGCATTAACTGTTTATGAGCTTCAGCCCCAGCGAATTGAGTTTTTACGACTATGTATTTTTGATGTGAGTAATCATTGGGTAATCCGTTTTGTTGATGATGAATCCAAATCCTAAAATCAACTAATTTGCCGTTTGAAAGAAAGCACAAGCTGACAGACTCGCACTCAGGCGGAGTGAAGCAAACTCCATAAATCTTTTGATCATGAATTTTCCGGCCAAATGCATTTTCGGGAAACTCCGTTTCAAAAATGTGATGTGGCCATTGCATCACCTTAGCAATATCTACCACCTCTTCCACCAGATTAGGAAGGCTTGCTTTTGTGCGCAAATGTCCTTTGTAATGGAATGAAAGACCCATCTGTGGAATTGCTTATTTATATTACTAAGCCATGCCTCCGTACCAAATATGAGAAAATCTGTGAAAACCGCCCATAAAACTCCCTTTTTTGGATCAAACAATTAATTCTATCTTTACAATCTTAATTTAATTTTATGAGCACACTATTTTTGATTGGAATGCCGGGCATGGGCGAGTGGGTCGTAATCGGCTTGTTTGTGTTGATTTTCTTCGGTGCAAAAAAAATACCTGAGTTTGCCAAAGGATTAGGCAAAGGCATTCGTGAATTTAAAGATGCCGTGAAGGACGTGAAGAAAGAGGTGAACGATGCAGGCAAGGAAGTGCCTAAGATTGATCAGGAATAAGCATTGAAACCTTACTCGAATTTCGCGCAAGTCCAGCACGATCTTCAACATGGAATCACTTCTTGTCGGGAGTTGGTCATTTATTTTTTGGCCAACATCGACAAGAAAAAACACCTCAACGCATTTCTAAGTGTCTATCATGAAGAAGCCTTGCAGCGTGCAGAAGCCATTGATCTCAAAATAAAAAACGGAACCGCTGGTAAACTGGCTGGCCTAGTGGTTGGCCTCAAGGATGTACTGTGCTACAAAGATTATCCTTTGCAAGGCAGCAGCAGGATTTTAGATGGCTTTATCTCTCAGTTTAATGGCACAGCAGTTCAGCGCCTTTTAGATGCCGATGCCATCATCATCGGTCGGCAAAATTGCGATGAATTCGCGATGGGCTCTTCCAACGAAAACTCAGCATTTGGCCCGGTTCTCAACGAAATTGACCCTACTCGCGTGCCGGGCGGTTCGTCCGGTGGCTCGGCAGTAGCGGTGATGGCCGATTTATGCCACGTTTCACTAGGCTCTGATACCGGAGGCTCTGTGCGCCAACCGGCAGCCTTCTGTGGAATTGTGGGTTTGAAACCTACGTATTCACGCATCTCGCGCCATGGACTGATTGCTTATGGATCTTCCTTTGATTGCATTGGTATTTTTTCAAAAAGTGTAGATGACGTAGCATTGGTGTTAGAAGTGATTGCCGGTGCCGATGAATTTGATAGCACCGTATCTCAAAAACCGGTGCCTTCGTATTCGGTAGTGGCTGCTCCATCCAAAAAATTCAAGATCGCCTACATGCGCGACACAATGAATTCTTCAGCATTGCAACCGGAAATACAACAAGCCATTCAACGAAAGTTAGATTTGTTAAAAAGCGAAGGACACGCGGTGGAAGCAATTGATTTTCCATTGAATGAATATGTGTTGCCCACCTATTACATTTTAGCAACAGCCGAAGCCAGTTCCAATCTTTCTCGATACGATGGAGTGCGCTATGGCTATCGCAGTCCCAATACAACTGATTTGGCTTCGATGTATAAAAAAACAAGAGCCGAAGGATTTGGAAAAGAAGTGCAGCGCAGAATTTTGCTCGGCACTTTTGTGTTGAGTGCCAGCTATTATGATGCCTACTATTCGAAGGCACAGAAAGTGAGGCGCTTGATTCGTGACGGGATGAAAGAAATTTTTAAATCCTACGATTTTATTGTGACACCCACTACGCCCACCACAGCATTTAAATTGGGTCAGCATTCAGATAATCCGGTGGAAATGTACTTGGCGGATTTATTTTCCGTTCAGGCTAATGTGGCCGGAATTCCGGGCATTTCGGTGCCCTGCGGGAAAGATCAACAAGGCTTGCCAATCGGCATACAGGCAATGGCCGATGACTTTGAAGAAGAAAAACTGTTTCAATTCTCAAAGATATTGCTGAACTTACAGTGATTTTTTCCGTGTGGAGAGGCAGAGGCGCACTATTTTTTAAACTTTATTACTATTTGGGTATGGAAAGAAATAAATTATTCAAGCGATTGACCGTTCAACTTTGCACGTTGTCGCTGGTTCTATTTTCGTTCACATCCTTTTCGCAAGATATTATTGTGAAAGATACGTTAAGTGGCGATTTGATCTTGCCCATCGATACTACGGCTACGTTGTTAATGCCAAATAATCTGGAATACATTCCTGCCGATGCAACACCGCAATTAGTTGCCGACCGATTGAGTTGTCTGCAACAATCTATTGAGTTGACTTACAACGGCAAAGTGCAATCGTTCATTGATTACTTTACCATTCGCGATCGGGAATATACCCGCATGGTGCAACGCAGAAAAGATTTATACTTTCCACTGTTTGAGAAGAAATTAAAAGAATACAATCTGCCTGATGAATTAAAATACTTATCCATCATCGAATCAGGCCTTAATCCGCGTGCCACTTCACGTGCACGTGCAGTGGGCTTGTGGCAGTTTATGTCGGGCACAGGTCGCTACATGGGGCTTAGCAACGATTGGTACATTGATGAGCGGATGGATCCTGAAAAATCTACGGATGCCGCTTGCCGCTATCTCGCACAGTTGTATGGCATGTTTCAAGATTGGCACTTAGTTTTGGCAGCCTACAATTCGGGGCCTGGTACTGTTCGCAATGCGATTCGCAAAAGCGGTTACAAGAAAAATTTTTGGGAAGTGTATGCGCGCCTGCCACGAGAAACAAAATCCTACGTGCCACAATTCATTGCGATCATTTACGCGATGAATTATACAGAAGAACATAACTTGGTAGAACTGGCTAAAGAAGAAGTGCCTCCCCATGATACCATTCATGTGAAGCAATTTTTGCACTTCGAAACATTTGCCAATTTAACAGGCACTTGTTTAGAAGACATGCAGCGACTGAACCCTTCAGTTATGCGCAGTGCACTGCCCGACAATGGAAAAAAGCATGTTATCAAAATTCCGGTGTGGGCAAAATCATCGCTTGAACTAAACCGACAATTCATTTTAGATTCATCATCACGCATTGGTAAAAAAGAATTGGAATCGTTGGCCAAAAATATGGCCGGAAGTACCTATGGCCGCGAAATTCAAATGTATAAAGTGCGCTCGGGCGATGTGTTGAGCTCGATTGCTGAGCGGTACGGTGTTCGTGTAGCTGACATAAAAAAATGGAATAGCTTATCTGGAAATAAGATTCGTACAGGCCAACGCCTCAGCATTTGGACATATCCTGTTCGTATTTCCGCGTCTGCACGCTCGTTAAATTCTTTGCTACCGTCCAATTCAAAGACTTATACGGTTCAACCTGGCGATACATTATGGGAAATATCCAAAAGACTTCCGGGCGTATCGGTTGAAAAACTGAAAAGCCTCAATAAGTTGAAAGGAAACAAGCTGAAGCCGGGCCAAAAGTTGGTCATTGGCTAAATAGACGGCAATCCACTTGCCATTACTGTTTCTTCTTGTGACATTTCGATGTCATTGGGATTCTAATAAGTGAATCTCACCACAGAAACCAAAATGAAAAAATTAATTATTCTAGTAGCCGCAGTAGTTGCGCTATCTTCGTGTTCTGATCAAAAAGGTGGAGGCACGAATGGACCTCCGGCATCGGGCCTTTCGGGCGATATGTATCTGGTAATGGATTCAGTACAATGGAATGGCCCCTTGGGCAAACTCATCGAATCTACCTTTACCCGCGAAATGGAAGTGCTCAATCGCGCTGAACCTATTTATAGAATGCGCTGGATTGATCCACGTAAGTTGAATTTTGTGTTGAAGCAGCGAAGGAATTTAATCTTTGCTGTTACACTCGATCAGAATGCAGCAGGTGCCAGACGAGTGCGCGGGATGTTCACACAACAATCTATCGACCGAATCAAATCAGACACTTCTTTTTTTATGACAACTTCTACCAACCTTTTTGCCAAAGGCCAAGAAGTTATGTTTTTAGTGGGCGCTACCGAAAAGGAATTGATTAAGAAAATAGAAAGAAACCAAGAAAAATTGACAGCACACTTTGATCGTGCCGAAGTGAATAGACTCACGTCAACCTTGTTCAGGTCGGGTCAACTTAAGGGAGTTTCTGAGATGATGCGTAAAAGCATGAAGGCCGAAATAAAAATTCCATTTGGATATGATTTGGTAACAGCCGACAGTTCTTTCGTTTGGGCAAGGCAAATCAATCCGAAAGATGACAAAGATATTTTTATTGCACGTAAGCCGTATCAATCGGTAGAGCAGTTTAGAAAAGATAGCCTTATTGCATTTCGCGATCAGGTTTGTAAAAAGCATTTGTTTGGTGATCCGGAAAGACCGCAATCGTATTTAGTAACAGAAACGAATATATCCTATAAGCCGGTGCTAACCCGCGAAGTAAATTTCCATGGAAAGTATGCGATTGAAATGCGCGGTTTATGGCGAACGAATAACCTGACCATGGGTGGACCATTTTTATCATACGCACTGGTAGACGAGGCCAACGGAGTACTCTATTACATCGAGGGATTTGCTTATTCACCGGGAAAAGAGCAGCGTGAAATTATGCGGGAGCTTGATGTTATCCTAAATACCTTTAAGTTTACAGGGAAATAATTCTTCCCTTGCGGAAGACCATAAGTAATGTCGTTGATTTTCACTGTTTCGCTGGTATTGATCTCGGTGATTGCCTTTGCCTTGGTGTATTTCTATCGGCAAGATTCGCAGGATGCGGTGGCAAACATGATGAAAGCGATGGAAGATGCGAAAGAAAAACTAATCAAAAAAAACGATCAGCACGAAGCGGAATACACCGCTTGGCGCTTGCGCGAGGAAGAGTTGCTGCAACAAAACAGGGATTTGAAGGAGGCAATTGATTCGCGCATAATTGTGCAACACCCCGAGGATTTTGTGCGGTTATCGGAAGAGGAAAACGTAGTAGCCATAGACGAAATTGTTTATTTTGAGCGCACTCGTATATCGCGCGAGCTTCACGATGACCTGGTACAAAAGCTGGCTGCTGCGCGCCTCACACTCGAGCATGCCAATATGTATCCGATGCGCCCGGAAGTGGCTGCCGATATTCGTAAGGCAATGGACACGTTGGAGTTGGCTGTAAGTGGAATTCGATACTACATATCGAATGAATTACAGCCTGACTTTACGCGACTAAAATTAGAGGAGGTAATTCAGAGGCTGTGTAACTCCATGGATCGCATAATCGGTCGCAAACTCAGTATGGAAGTGCGAAATCAGGAGAGCGAATTTGCTATTGCCCCGGAAGTTTTGCGCGAGTTATTCAGAATCACACAACAAGCCGTTCAAAATGCAATCACTCACTCCATGGGAGAAAATATCTTTGTGATTATTTCGTGGGAAGAGAATTTGTTCATTCAAATAAAAGATGATGGTGTTAGCTTCATTCGAAGACAAAAGAACACCGGCTCACAAACAATGAACAGTCGCGCAAAGCGGATTGGTGCGCAATTGGACTTTGTTATTAATTCGAAGGGTTTAGTGGTAGAACTACGCTTGCCACGAGATCACAATAACCCATTACGCAAGACATAGGCAATCAATTCCGTACTATTTTTAGTACCCGTTTTGTGCAACAATCTTTTTCGATGATCTTCAATAGACGATTGTTGTAATCCAAGCGATGCAGCGATCTCTTTTGTGGCTAGGCCCTCGCAAAGCAACCGTAGAATATCAAAATCACGTGGAGTAAGATTTAGCGTAGATCGGATATCGGTTCGCGATAAAGAAACTGTTGAGTTGGAATAATATTTACCCTTCAATACGGTTTGTAGGCATTGGTTGATTTCCTGAATGCCTGTGTGAT
Organism: Cyclobacteriaceae bacterium; assembly: GCA_013140555.1. Taxonomy (GTDB): domain Bacteria; phylum Bacteroidota; class Bacteroidia; order Cytophagales; family Cyclobacteriaceae; genus ELB16-189. Next base: position 16,671 of record JABFSO010000246.1, read on the forward strand.
GTTTTAAAAGAATGCCGTGAACCCCTGCGTGATTGAGATCGGCTAGCGTGCTGGCCTCGTTGTAACCCGTCATGCCGATTAAAAATAGTTTGGGATAATCCTTCCGCAGGCGAAGGATGAGTTGAATACCATCTATTACCGGCATACGTGCATCAATAAATGCAACTTGTATTCGGTGCTTTCGAATAATTGAAATGCCTTGGTCAGCCGAGATGGCCTCCCAAGCTTTGGAAATATACATCGATCCAGTAAGCAGATGAGCAAAGGATTCAGCAAACAGCTTAGCGTCATCTACAACCAATGCATTTACTTTTTCCATCCTTGTTTTTTGGCAAGATACTCCAAGAATGGGGTAGTAGCCATACCCCATTTACGGGGTATAGTATTGACATTATCTTTTTAATTCGCGTAGTTTCCTACGCATTTAAAATGATCACTTTTCAGGCCATCAGCAATTGTGAATGATCAACTCATGTAGACCTTTTTTCAGATGCATCTGGCAAAAGAAGCAACAGGCGCCTCACTTTATTTTCTTCCCCGGCAGCCGGACGGCCTAAATCCGTCTGGTTGTTTTTACTGGTGTGTTAGATCTGTTTTATAAATGAAAGATTACTTGCCCATTTTGGTAAACTAAAAGAATGAAATAGATCACCAGCACAAAACGAATTGATTCAAAACTCACTCCCCCAAAAGATGAAAATACAGTCACCAGAAACACTAAAAAAAGAAGTTACAGAAATGAAGAATGCAACTCTTCATTCTTTTACATCTCCATTGTGGCCCATCTATCATTCGTTCAATTCAACCAACTTGGTGGTGGTGTCAGGTATTTCATTTGGCTTTACCGGCCAGCGGCACCCGCTGACTCATCTGAATATGACTTTCAAGCGAACCGAATTAACCTGTATCGTAGGGAACAACGGCAGTGGCAAAAGCACACTCCTTCGTGTTCTCAACAAAGAGTACTTACCGACTGACGGAACGATTTTGGTGGATGGCCTTCATTGGGCTCACTTTGATGTGCCGGCATGGCAAGAACAAGTGGGATTTGTTCAGAGTGAACAAGAAATTTTTAATGACACCGTTCTATATAACATTGCGCTTAGTCATCACCCGGACGATTCGAAAGAAGCAATTAGTTTTTGCCTTCGCACCGGCTTTGCAAAATACTTTCAGGATTTTCCGCGGAGCTATCTTACCAGCGTAGGCGCCAAAGGGATGCAATTATCTTCCGGCCAGAGGCTGTTGATCATTTTAGCACGTCAGCTTTTTAGACAGCCGCAGATATTGCTTTTAGATGAGCCCACCCTTACACTTGATGGCAAAACAGAGCAATTTGTGTTGAACTTATTACATCGCGAAAAACAGAATCGGATTGTAGTGATGGCAACTACAAAAACTGCGCTGGCACAAAAATGTGACCACGTTGTGATGTTGGATCGGGGCATTGTTACCACTTCCGGATCTCCCAGAGATCGGGTTATATTAGAAAAGCTGGGTGTAGATGAGCGTATCGGAAACTTTTCGTATCGGGCCTAGAAACAGGCTCAAAACTCCTTTTTCATGAAATGAAAGGGGGTAAAACCACGCCTTGCTGTCTCGGTGATAAATCGTAAATTTCGATCTTTACCGAAATAGAAATGTCTATAAAAATCCGCAAACAAGATGCCCTCGATTATCATACCCAGGGGCAGCCGGGCAAGATTGAAGTAGTGCCCACCAAACAACTGAGTACTCAATTTGAATTGGCATTGGCTTATTCGCCCGGAGTAGCCGAGCCGTGCAAAGAAATAGCCGCCAACAAAGAAGATGTTTATAAATATACCAGCAAGGGAAACCTGGTGGCCGTCATTTCCAACGGCACAGCCGTATTGGGTCTTGGCAACATAGGCCCTGAGGCCAGTAAACCGGTAATGGAAGGCAAAGCCGTATTATTTAAAAAATATGCCGGCATCGACAGCTTCGACATTGAAATTGATGAAGAAGACCCTGATGCGTTCATCAAAATTGTGAAGTCGCTCGAACCGACATTTGGAGCGGTTAATCTGGAAGACATCAAAGCTCCGGAGTGTTTCAAAATTGAGACTGAGCTGCGCGCCAAGATGAACATTCCGATCATGCACGATGACCAGCACGGGACGGCCATTATCTCCAGCGCAGCCTTGATCAACGCATTGCTCGTAGTGGGGAGGAAAATTCATGAAATTACGCTGGTAG
>JABFSO010000442.1 GCA_013140555.1 Cyclobacteriaceae bacterium
TTATTTTTTCATACGCTGCGCGGAGTAATTCAGAAGAACAAATCACCCGATCCACTGCTTTGCCAATCTCTTCAGATACCGGCAAATCACAATCAATCAGTAGTATGGTTGTCCCGATTTTTTTGAGGTACTGAATGACAGGTAGGTTGCTTTCATCTTTACACTTTTGCAGAATAACAATATCTCCAGCATTCAATAAGTGTGGAAGCTCTTTTTCGATAGCCGGTGAAAAAGGAATGATGCGCTCGAATGATGTTGGGATGTAAGCGATCTCCGAAGCATAACCGATCTTCTTCAAGTGTCGATGCACCACCAGACCTTGCAAGCGCGCACTAGCGGTGTAGGTTGGGTTTGCCCATAAAAACCAAAGAATCTTGTTTGTTGCCATTGCTGCCTTGCGGTCTTCCAAAAATAAGCAATGGTGCTTAGTAATTTACAGTGCCAGCGCGCCAATTAAGATAATCCCTATGCTCAGGAATAAAACGATTAACCAAAACCCGGAGAATCGTTGCACTTCATCTTTGTTAAACATAATAGTCGATTTTAATTGGATGACTATGGGTGGGTTGCAATTAGAATGAGCGACAAGCCAATGCTCAACGAAAAAAACAACGACCACAAGCGATTGATCCATTTGTCGGAGGTAGCGATGATATGGTTTTTCATAAAGCTTTAATTTAATGTTGGAGTGAAGTAGAGGAAGTTCACACCTCCTCTACTTGAAATTAATGAGTTAGTCTTTTAAGCAACGAATAGCCAAACCGGTATTTCGTGCACGGTTATACTGATCTACACCATCAAATGTACTGTAGACAATAAAAGTGCTTACATCTGTTGCATTGAATGCTGTTGAAGCCCACATTTCTCCATAAGTTTTTAAGAAACCAAACGTACCTACCTGGTCGCGCATGCCTGCACCAACGGCTGCAAATCCGTAAACATTAGTACCAGCTACACCCCAATAATTTGTGGAGGCTTCTCTCAATTTCAAACCTGGGTTCGATCCGAGCGCACTTTGTAAAGCTACCCACTCGTTTTTAGAAGGTACATGCCAGCCTGCGGGGCAAACATTTCTTGAATCTGTAGCTACAGCACCTGAGTAGAGATAACCAAATGAATTTACATTGGCACTGTTTCCATCGGGTGCCCAACGATATACAGGGCTTGATTCAGCAGTGATATTTTGTGTAGGAGTTGAGGTGGTAGGTATTGGATCACCATTACTGAATTTCGTTACTTTCAAATTCTTATTCATCCAAATCTGAGTGCCAATTAACACCGATTCATACACATTGCCATCTGCATCTGTAGCAGTAGGAAGACTCTTGGTTGTTGCTTCCACCACATTGCTATAGGCGGTACCTTGACCGTTCGCAGCGAATGCGCGCACATAGTACTTCTTACCTATCTCCAAATCCGTAATTGTCTTTTCCACAAATGTTGCGGACGTATTAAAGGATGTAAAAACATCAGTACCTGTTAGCGGCAAAGCATTGGTTGTGCTAATAACCCAGCCTGAAAGTGAAACAGCTGAAGCTCCTTGTGCGGTAATTGTCCAATTCGCAAAAATTTCTTTATACGTTGTGTTAGTAACAGCGAGCGTAATGGAAGGTAATCCCGCACCCGTAGTAAACGAAAACTCTTCGCCATAGCCGGTGCCGGCACTGTTTGTGGCGTAAGCTCTCGCAAAATATTTTGTATTAGGAAGTAAGTCCGTAATCTGCGAAGAAAAACTCTGAGACCCAGCACCTTGATTGGTGGTATCACTTTTTACGGTAGGGGCCGTTGTAGTTGCGTAGCAAATTCCTTTTGCCGTAATGTTGGCTCCTCCATTTGACTTAATAGTGCCACCCATAGTAGCTGAGCTAAAAGTAATATTGCTCGCATTGATTGTTGTAACTTGTGGAGGAATGATTACCTCGTCTTTCTTACAACTTTGAAAAAGTAAAGTCGCTGCTAGCGCGATCACACTAAGCGTTCTGATGAATGAATTAGGGAGTTGTGTTTTCATTTTTTTGGTTTGTATTTTTTGAAATTGTACGCAAGTCTAGCGCAGATAGCCATGGCAACATGTGGATAGTAAGTATTTGGCAGGTTAAGCTAGCATTTGACATTTCGTGTTAGTTTTTGGTTTGCAAGGTTATCCAGGAGCATCCAGAACTAAACTTTAACCATTTGCTAAGAGGCAATGTCAAACACTCAACGAAACTGCCGTTTACTCAAAAGGCCTGAGCGTTTATTGATAAAAACGGTATTTTGCGTCCAAACATCAATATGGAAAATCTGACTTCGAACCAGGTGGCAGCCTTAAAGAAATCGCTGAGGCAACTAGACACAGAGAAACTGGCAGGTGAGTTTTATGAAACTCTGTTCACACGCTTCCCTCAGGTAAAGCCCATGTTCCCAACCGATATGAAAGAACTGGGAATAAAATTGATGAGCGTATTTGAGTTGGTGATTTATAGTTTCGAAGAAAAAAGTCATAATCAATTCAGTTTGCAAGACACTTTAATAAAGCCGATGCAAGAACTAGGAAAGCAACACGAAGCCAAAGGTGTAGTGCCCGAACATTATACGATAGCCAATAATTTATTGCTCGAAGTTCTAGTCAAGCAAAACAAAGCAACCTTCAGTGCAGAGGTAGAAACGAGTTGGAAATTAGCCTTAGAACACTTGACTGTAGCCATGCTTTCGCGAAATGATGATAAAGCGTTACTACCAGCTACTGAACATACACTGCGTGACACCTTTCATTCAATCATGAAAAAAGTGTTAAGGAAATAGAAGATCCACTTTGCAACATGAAGGCATTAATAATTCGATTGGGGTTAATGATAATTTTGCTGTTGGGCTCAGGCACGCACGCGCATAGCAATGCAGTAAAAGCTTCTCATATTCTTTCAATCAGTAGCTCTGCGGGCAGCGCGTCTTTGCTTTGGAAAGAACGTGGACTAAAAGTACTTCTGGTTGCATTAGGTTTAGGGGGTATCTATTTGGTCTACCACATGCGCTTAAACCAAATTAAAAAAGAAGAAAGTTTAAAAGCAGAATTTTCGCGTCAGTTGGCAGATCTGGAAATGAAAGTGTTAAAAGCACAAATGAATCCTCATTTCATCTTCAATTCGCTCAACTCCATCAACTGGTACATTCTCAAATCCGAAACAGAGAAAGCCTCGCTGTATTTGAATAAATTCTCCAAGCTGATGCGGCTTATTTTGGATAACTCAAATCAAAAAATCATCTCTTTACATCAGGAACTTGCAGCGCTTAAATTGTATTTGGAGATGGAAGCACTAAGGTTTAATGAAAAATTTACCTATTCATTTTCGATTGATCGCGACCTTAACCCACTGTCGGTGGGAGTACCTCCTATGATCATTCAACCCTTTGTTGAAAATGCCATTTGGCAAGGATTGCTTCACAAGGAAGTAGAAGGTAAAATTGAAATCCAAGTGAACCGAATGACGGGTGGGTTAAAATATGTTATTACTGATAATGGCATCGGGCGAAAGAAGTCCAGCGAGCTGAAGAGCAAAGCCGCAGATGAAGATAAAGCCAGCGGCATGAAAGTGAACAGCGATCGTCTGGCTCTACTCAATCGCGAATCTAACATAACAAGTGTGGAAACCATCGATTTGGAGACTGCTTCAGGTGAGCCCATAGGTACACAGGTAATTATTAAAATGTTGTCGGCAGAAATAGAACCGGAATTTTAAAATGAGGATTTGAAGAAACAAAGTTTGTACTTTTAAAGTCATTTTTCCCCACATGCGCAAAGTCATTCTAGCATTTGCTTTACTCCTATTTTATGCAAGCGACACCTTCGCACAAAAAACGCTGGCCGACAGCTTGCAACAAAAATTGCCTTTCACAAAAGACACCGCAAGGGTTACACTGTTAAATAAAATCTCAACACTAGTTGCCTCCTCTGACTCAAAAAAATCGTTGGCCATTAGTCAGGAAGCATTAAAACTCGCGCAGGATCTTAACTTCAAAAATGGCATCGCTCAATCTCACCGGACTTTAGGTATTGCGTGGCTTTATAATAACGACCACCAACAGGCTACTGAAAATCTGCAACTCAGTGGCGATATGGCGTTGGCAAACAAACAATGGGAACTGGCCATTCAAAATTATTTGAATCTAGGCGGAATGTATTGCAGTATATTTGGAAACTATGTGAAGGGCATGGAGTTTTATACCAAAGCCCTTGGCGTTTGTGAATCGCAAAATATTTCCTACAAAATCTACGATGCATACAGTGGCATCGCCTATATCTACCAACATCAACACGAAAACAAAAAGGCTCTTGATTATTACATGAAGGCTTTGGGTTATCTGGAGAAAACGAACGACCATAATTCATTGGGAATTTTATACCAAAACATTGGCGAGCATTATCAGGAAGCCCAACAACTAAACGAAGCCGTGTCCTATTTAGCAAAAAGCCTGGAGGCGTTTAAACGAGGTGGTAGTAAGGGCGGTACCATTAGCACCTTGACCTCGTTAAGTGACGTATATCGGCAACAAGGGTTTGTAGATAAAGCACTTGCTGGTGACATGGAAGCACTTGCGATCAGCAAAACAATCACCTATGAGAGGGCAAAATACTACGTGTATAAC
>JABFSO010000214.1 GCA_013140555.1 Cyclobacteriaceae bacterium
GTATTCTACCATAATAGGGTTTCCACTTCGCACCGATGTTTGAATCGACTTTTGGTAATAGCGGGATGCTTGTGGTAACATTTTCAGAAAAGAATAATCACCCGCTACGCTCAGCATGTTGCTGGCTACCATGGTGCTGTCTCCAGCCAGGTAAGCGGCATCCAGTGCTTGCAAACTTAGCTCTGTGCTTTTTTCATAATCGTAAAGCAATTGATAGGTATACGCTTTATCGCCTAATAAAAATGAGGTGAGCGTGTGGTTGCCCTTTGGAATCAGCGAGCCGCAGATTTCATAATAATGAAGCGTGGAATCCAGGTGCTGGTGATGCTCATAAGCATCGCCCATATTTTTATGAATCCAGAACAAGGCCACCGAGTCGTGCGCATTTTGTGCGAGCGGCTTCGCCATAGAAAAATAATGCAGCACGCTATCCAAATACCGGGTGTAGCGGAACTCCACCATTTTTTTCTGATAGTTTTTAACCCGGGTAGAATCGTACCCATTCGCATGCAGATGCGTGAAACCCAAAACACAAAAAAGTATCAGCATCAGGGCAAGATTCCTGAAGTGAGGTTTGTTGGGGATGCTGCTATTGATTTTGATTGGGGAGTTTGTTCTGAATATCTAGTTTTTTACCAATACAAACCGATAATAGGGGCGGGTACCATTTTTAAGGGTTTCGTAGAAGCGAGACCCGACCACTCCGGCAAACTCATTGAAAAGTTTTTGCCACCGAGCCGGAATCAATTTTTTAATACGCTCTTTTTTGGAGGCATCTTCAGCTTCGATGGACTGAACTACATTAGGCGTGATATCTTCCTGCGAAATTTGTTGCAGACCTGAATTTTTGATTTGGCCCTGAAAGATGGCCATATTCTCCGGGCTGTTACGGAAATCGACCATCAGCAGTTTTCCGCCTGGTTTAAGCACGCGTTTCACTTCTTTTAAGAATGTGTCTACACATCCATATCCATGGCAAGATTCTACATTGAGAACCACATCAATACTGTTGTCGGGCAATGGAATTTTTTCAGCGCTGCCCTCAACGAATTTCAATCCTTCTACCCGGTGAATTTTGTTTGCCAATTCCACCGCACTGGATGCAATATCCAATCCGATGTAACTGGCCGGTTTAAAAAAGGAGGCTACATGTCGTGCGCCACCGCCTCTGCCACTGCCAACTTCCAATACATTTTTTCCTTGCAGGTCGGCTTTGGAGGCCAAATAATGATACATCTGCAAAGAGTATTTTTGAATTTTAGGATCATCCGAAATGTCAAGCACAGGCTCGTTGCTGTTGGGCGTATAGCCGTAATTCATGAAATGCCAGTCTTCTGCGGGAATGTGTTTGGCCAGCAATTCGTAGGTTACTTTGGCATTAAAGCGCTTGAACCAAGCAAATCGTTTGAAGATTTGAATGATGAATTTAATCATAAGATAGGTAAGTTTTGGTCTTTCAAGGTAGGATTAAAACCTGAAACGACAATAGGGCAATGGCCACCTCAAAATAGAAGCTTCATCAAAGAGAACATAAAACAAAACCCCTCCAATTTTGAAGGGGTTTTGTCTCGGAAATCAATATTTAGGATTCTCTTTTCTTGCTTTTTTCTCGGCTCTTTTCTCAGCCTCGGTTTTTTTGGGCTCCTTTTTGGTTTCCTTTTTTTTGTCTTGACCTTTTGACATACAGATTGTGTTTTAGTTGGACAAAGTAACTATAATGCCAAGAAAAGATCAAGCACTGATCTGTTTTCTATATTCAATTCTTACTTTCGCAAAACGATTATGGAATCATTGCAGGTTTTTGAATTAACCAACCGAAGGGGGATGAAGCTGACGGCTACCAATTTTGGCGGGAAAGTCATTTCATTATGGGTTCCGGATCGCAAAGGAGTTTTGGCGGATGTCGTGCTCGGATACGATCATGCTGCGCATTACCTGCAAGGAAATCCACATTTTGGTGCACTCATCGGTCGCTATGCGAATCGTATTGCCAATGGTCGCTTTACGCTGAATGGCAAAGACTATTCACTTACCATCAACAACCGAAACAATGCGCTTCATGGCGGGGTCAATGGATTTCATAATGTGTTGTGGCGTGTGGAGGAGAGTTCATCGCGACATTTGAAGTTGAGTTATGTGAGTCAGGCAGGCGAAGAAGGCTATCCGGGTAATTTGACTGTATTGGTAGAATATAAATTAACCGATGATAATGAATTTATCATTGACTACCGTGCGGAGACAGACGAGACCACTCCAGTAAATCTCACCAGCCATTCTTTTTTTAACTTGGCAGGCGAAGGACACAGCACGATCCTCGATCATGAATTAATGATCAACGCTTCGCAGTTTTGCGCGGTAGACGAAAACCTCATTCCGACCGGAATATTGCATGCAGTTAACAATACTGTTTTTGATTTTACCACACCTACTCGAATTGGTAGCCGAATACAAGAACGAGACACTCAACTTACCTTGGGCAATGGTTATGATCATACATGGGTGTTGAATAAAAATGCGAACGAATTGAGTTTAGCTGCGCGGGTGATAGAGCCAAGGTCGGGGAGGGTGATGGAAGTTTTTACAACAGAACCCGGCATTCAGTTTTATTCAGGAAATTTTTTAGATGGTAGTGATATTGGCAAAGGTGGTAAACCGTATGGCTTCCGATCGGCCTTATGTTTGGAAGCACAGCATTTTCCGGACTCGCCCAATCAACCTTCTTTCCCTTCCACCATTCTTCAACCCAACGAAACGTACCGGCAAACTACCGTGCATCGTTTTTTAGTTGCGTAATACGAAACTAATCGTTCTTCAAATTCTTGACCGGATTTTGTCTGGCCGCCCGAAAGGTTTGAAAAGAAACAATCATCCAGGGAAATAAAAGGCTGATCAATCCGGTTACAACAAAAATGATTGGAGAAATAGAATCGTGGTAAGCGAAATCTTGCAGCCATTTATTCATGTACACATACATCAATGGAGCAGCAATGCAGAATCCGATCAATGCAATAAGAATGTATTCAAGCGATAATAAATTCATCAAGTGCGATACACTTGCACCGATTACTTTGCGAATAGCTATTTCTTTAGATCGTTGCTCGCTCGAGAATAGCACAATACCAATCAAGCCCATAGCCGATATGAAGAAAGCAAGAATGGAAAAACTGGTAAATATTTTTTCAGTGCGTGCTTCGGCTACATAGAGTTTGTTTAAGTCGTCTTCCAGAAATGTATAATCAAAGGGACGGTCTTGTGCATATTTTTTATAAATCGTTTCGATCTTTTTTATTTGCTCGGGTGTATTGCCGGGTGCCAATTTTACTGAAACCAGATAGAAAGCAGCCGGGTTGATAAAAAGAATCATCGGATCGATTTTATGGTGCATCGATTTGAAATGAAAATCCTTCGCTATTCCAACAATATGAAATGGTTGGTCATCGATTTTAATGATTTGATTGATGGGATCTTTAAATCCGATTTGCTTGAGTGCTTCTTCATTCAGAATCACAGCCGAAGAATCAGAAATGATATCGGATGAAAAACTTCTGCCTTGTGTGAGTTGAATGGCATAGGTTTTGATAAAGTCAGCATCCACCATCAGTTGATAAAAAGGAAGATCCAGATCTTTATTTTTCCCGTTCCAGTCGATCGCGCTATTCCAATTATCGGCAAACGAAATATTGGCGCTATTGGCACTGACAGATTCTACTTCGGGTAGCGCCAGCAACTCTTGTTTCAAAGAAGGAAACTCAGCCCGTATTTTGCGGATGGCAGTAAATGAAATAACACGATCTTTTTTATACCCTAAATCTTTAGTTTGGATATAATTAAGATGTTGCTGTACCATCAGCGTGCCAAGCAGTAAGGAAATACTCAATACAAATTGGATCACCAATAATGACCTGCGTAACAGAATCGTTTTCGAGCTCACTTTAGCATATCCTTTTAGTACTGCAATTGGATTTTGTGCTGAAACGATCAGTGCCGGAAACAAACCCGACAATAACGTGCTCACAAGAATGGCGGAAACTAAATAAATCCATAACTGCGATTGGGTTAGCGAAAACGTAAGATTGGTTTCAGCCAGTTTGTTGAAATAGGGAAGCAACAACCAGCTTAGCACCAATGCCACACCGAATGCTAACGTCACATAGAGAAATGATTCTAAGAAGAAATAGCCTGCTAGCTGAACACGCTGGGCGCCAATTACTTTTCGCACACCAATTTCCTTTGCTCGCTTGATCGATTTGGCAGTAGCCAGATTGGAATAATTGATGCAGACAATAATGAGAATAAAAATAGCAATCCACGAAAACAGCTTAACATAAACGGCATTGCCTTGGCCTTTTAAATTGCCATCAATGTTTTGAGAATATAAGTGAATATCTTCCAGCTTTTGAATGCTAAGATTTGAGTTTGCCTCGGGATCATCTTTGTTAATTATATCTTTTATTTTGGGTTCAATTTCCGCAGCGCTTTTATTTGTTTTGATATACGTGTGATAAATATATGATTGCCACGAATCTAAATCGGCAATATTCGCTGCTTTCAAAAATGCAGTTGGAATAACATAATCAAACTGCATGTGCGAATTTGTTGGCACATCTTTGATGACAGCGATTACTTCGATATCGCGGTAAGCAACCGTAAATATTTTTCCGATTGGATCCTGATCTCCGAAGAACACCAGAGCGAGGCTTTCGGTGATAATCATTTTGTCAGTTTCTTTTTCAAATCCAGCGATGGAGCCTTTTACCACCGGAAAATGAAACATGCTGAAGAATTCCGGAGAAGCAACAAGACCGAATTTGTAAAACCCCGTTTCCTCGTGCTTAATAAAAAACTCAGTTTGCCGCAGATAGCAAGTCTGGTCAATTCCTTCTATTTGTGCTTTGATTTTAGCAGCAAGAGGCGCAGGCGTGCGAGCTGATACCTGAATCCCTCCATCTTCAGTGGGCATATTATCCAGCACCCGATACATAGAGGTGTATCCCGGGTGGAAATGGTCATAGCTTACCTCTTCATTCACCCATGATAGGATGAGAACGAAGACTGTAAACCCAATGGAAAGGCCAATAAAATTTAGCTGAGAGTAAAAATTACGAAACTGCCGAAGAGCAATGAGTAGGTTATTTTTGATCATATATCCCAAATGAATGGGACAATTTATACAAAAACCTACTTCAAAAGCTAGTACGAATAGTTAGTTTCTATATTTCCCCTTTTCAATCATGTAATAAATTTGTCATTTGGTGAATAAAATGCGATGCTGAGACCCAAAAAAACGCCTCATTATTCGCTTCGCAAGCTCTTCACCGGATTGTTATTCGCAGCCTTAAAAGACTCGAAACTGACCGTAAACCACGCAATTACCATGCTGATCGCACCTGCCAATGCAAAGATCAACCAGCTCATCTCAGTGCGATAGGCGAAGGACTCCAGCCAATAATCCATCATGTAATATCCACTTGGAATTCCAATCACGAAGGCAATCAAAATGAGAAGCATAAACTCCTTAGACAACATAGTTACGAGGTGAGGAACAGAGGCTCCCATCACTTTGCGGATACCAATTTCTTTGGTTCGCTGCTCGGCTGTAAATGCGGCCAACGCATAAAGTCCCAGGCATGCGACAAAGATGGCAAGGCTTGCAAATAAGAGAATAGTGTTGGAAAGTGTTTGTTCAGATTGATACAAAGAGGCCATGTGCTGATCTAGAAAAGTGTATTCAAATGCCGTAGGGATATTCTTTTGGAAGATATTCTGCAATTGCTGAATGGTGGAGCTGATATCTTGGGAAGTGAGTTTCACCAGCAAGTAGGAGAAAGACTCTGTTGTAGCATTATGAAAGCACGATGCCCCTATCTTTTGATGAATAGATGTGGTGTGAAAATCCTCGGTTACACCAACAACCTCAGCCGGGTATTGAAAACCTTGAATATCTACTTTCGTACCGATTGCTTCTTCCGGACTTACCTGCAAATAGTCTACAGCGGATTTATTGAGTACTACTTGCACGGTAGTGTCTTTCGGATCTTTATTAGAAGGAAGTGATTTGCCAGCCAATAATCGAATGCCAAGCACATCAAGCGTTTCAGACGTAGATGCTGTAGTGCGTAACGCTATGCCTTCACCTGTATCGCCTTTGCGACTAATGCTTCTCATACTTGAACCGATGCCTGGATAGGATTGGCTCTGGCTCACAGCTACTACATTGCTCTGGCTTTCATAAGCGTTTTTTAAGGATATAATTTGATTTTCATCTTTTGCTCCGGAGACCATAATGGCAACCACTTGTTCCGGTTCATAGCCCAACTTTTTATCGCGAATGAAATTCATTTGTTTAAAGAACACAATCGAACAAATAATCAGCACAATCGAAACCGAGAATTGAAATACAACCAACGACTTGCGAATGGTTGCCTGGCCATCCGAGGCAACGGTTTTTTGTAATGCTGATTTAGGTGAGAAAGAAGATAAATACAGTGCCGGATAAAAGCCCGCTAGGAATGAAAGCACGATCCAAACGATCACAATACCCAGCCAGAAATAGGCTTCTGAAAGAAAGCCAAGGCTAATATGTTTGCCGGTTAACGAATTGAATACCGGAAGTGTCAAGGTGAAAACAGACAAACTCAATAGCATAGCGATGAACACAAAGAAGGATGCTTCAAAGTAAAATTTGCGATTGAGTTGACTGAATGTGGCTCCCAATGTTTTTGCAATACCTACTTCCTTGTTTCTGCGCTGTGACTGTGCCGTTGTTAAATTCATATAATTAATAGCCGCAATTAGTAGAATGGCTAATGCCAAAGCACCTACAATTTTTACCTGATTAATATCACCGTATGACCTGCGATCGATGGAGGCATTTAAATCTCCCGAGTGCAAACGAATATCCAGAAGGTGTTGCAAGTTGATCTTAAACCATCGGCTGTCTTTAGAGGGATTTTTATCTAACATGGCTTCGATTTTTCCTTCTACAATCGATGCGGGTGCATTTGGATGCAATAGAAAATACGTATCAAAGCTGGCGTTGCCCCAGTTTTGATTTTTCTCTAATCCAAACCAATTTGAACTAAAGGATGCAATCAGTTTGCATTGCAAAAAGGAATGCGGGGGAAAATCGCGATACACACCCGATACTTCAAGAGGTAAAGAATTATCCACTGTCAGCGTTTTTCCGATAGGATCTGAATCTCCGAAATATTTTTGAGCAGCTTGCTCGCTGATTACCACAGTGCCCGGTCTATTGAGCGCGTTGGCTTTGTTCCCTTTGAACAGATCGATTGTAAAAATTTCAAACAGTTCCGGATCGGCATAGAAAAGATCTTTCTCCGAGAATTTTTCTTGTTCGGTCGAAATAAATCCAAGATCACCAAAATTGTGGTGAAACACGCGCGTAGCCTTTTCTACTTCCGGTATTTCTTTCATGGAAGTAGGTGCCAATCGATTAGGTGCTCCGCCCCACTTATTAGTTTGTCCATCAAATTCTGCAACAATGACTGCGCGGTAGATTCGATCTTTCTTTTCATGAAATTGATCGTAGCTGAATTCGTCCACCACATATAGGCTAATTGCCAAAAAAGCAGTAAGCCCAATGGTAAGCCCAGCGATGTTGATAATGCTGAATGATTTGTGACGAAGAATGCCGCGAATAGCAATTTTGAAATAATTGGTAAGCATATTAGTAGGAGTTGGTGGGGTGAGAGTGACTTATCTTTTGAAATGCGGTAATAAATTTTTGTGCCGATTCGCGTGATTGAAATGGTAATGCTAACCAGGCACGCCTAAATGATGCATCGTGCACGTGGCGGATAGATGTGTTTTTTTGTAGGAAAAATTCTACACGGTATTCGCGGTTAGTATTTTTCAGTTTGACCACCGAATTTTTGGAACAAGGAATTAATAAACTATCTACTTGCAATACATGGTCATCCGCATTGTATTGCACGGTGGCGGAATGACGCAAACCTTCTTTCGTAATACGAACCAAATTATCTCCTTTTTGTGCGGTGGCGGCAAAAGCAAAAAGCAAGATAGAAGCTGTGAATAGGGAAGTAATTAGTTTATTCATGTAGGTGATTTGATTATAGGTACATCTTAGACTAAGTTTTATGCTCGAAAGTTGCACTCCATTTGATCGTTTATTGATGTTAATTTTTTAATCGATCGGTGGCTCATAGTCAGAAGGTAAGAGTGTAGCGATTTTTTCATGCCATGATAGGTAACCAAACAAGAACAACGTGCGCACGTCTTCATAATACCCGTTGGGGTAAACCTTCAGAGTAGGATGAATGAAATTAAACTGACTTTGCTGCTTGGCAATTTGTGTTCTGCGTGCTACCCGTAAGTATTCGATTTCCTCATTGGCATCAAAAATAATATGAAACCTGCCCTGAATCCCTTCAAAAAGTTGTGTGTTCGGATTCCAATACTCTTGCCCGCTTAGAAGTGGGGCAGCAATGCTATCGACTTCTTTTGGTTCCGAGCGCATTCGGAAGTAATACGATAGGCTGTCGGTAGGTGAACTGGATAAGTTGATTACGATCTGTTTACCACTGCCGCTCAATCTTCGGATGTTGCGATTGATTACTTCATCCGGTAAGCGTTTTCTGTTTTTTACCAGAAACATTTTGCGCATTTCAAATCCATTCTCTTTTAATTGATTGCGATGCAGCGAGCGCATAAAATGGACGACTGATCCTTCGTATGCTTTTTTTCTTTCCTGTTGGCGTTTCTTCACAATTCGCTCTTTGGTGGTTGGCAGCTCTTCAAATAAGGGTACACCAAATATCATCAGCGTGCCGCTGCGTAAGTTGTATTCAAACTGATAGAGGTAATATGTGATTTTATATCCGCGAGTGGAGTTGATTATTTCCAATGGCTTTTTCGAGTGAGCAACTAATACCTGATCGCGTGTATCCATATAAAAGTGAAGTACTTTTGGATTCGAAATTTTGCAATTCTTCGATAAGCGCGTTTCACCTAAAAAGAGCCGTACAAAATCGTTGTAGTTGCGTGTCCAGTTGGTGGTGTCTGCTTTTACAGTTATTTCGCTGAGCTCTTTTACTTCTGCTTCCAACTGAATATTTAATTTAATTTCTTGTGTAAAGCCATTGCCTGTGTTAGATAAATCTACCGGAAGGAAATAAGGTTTATAACCCACACTACTGGCAATCAGATCATATTTTCCTTCGGGAATATTTTGTAAACGGAACGATCCATCGGCTCCGGTGCTGGCACCGATCGAAGTGTTAGCTAAAAAAACATTTACCGATGGAAGGACTTCACCACTTATTTTGTCTGTTACTTTTCCTGTAATAACCCTCTTTTCCTGAGCCCATGCACACGAAACACAAAGAAGACAGATCAGGAATAAAGCGTTTTTCAATTTCATTTTATTCACTCTTCAAACTTTCTGCCGGGTTGGCAACCGCTGCTTTGACCGCCTGGAAACTTACCGTTGCCACTGCAATGAAAAATGCAATGCAAGCAGATAGTCCAAAGACCCACCAGGTGATTTCAATACGATTGGCATAATTTTTCAACCATTGATCCATTCCATACCAAGCAAATGGAGTGGCGATGATCAGCGCTATCACTACCAACTTTAAAAACTCTTTAGATAACAATACAACAATTCCATTTACTGATGCACCCAATACTTTGCGAATGCCAATCTCTTTGGTGCGTGCTTGCGTGGTGTAGGTGACTAATCCAAACAGCCCCAGACAAGAAATGAATATGGCGAGTCCGGAAAAGACTTGAAAGAGTGTAAACAATCTTGTTTCGGATCGGTAGTACTCATCAATTTGTTCATCTAAGAATTGATATGCGAATACACCTTCCGGATAGGCCACTTTCCAAGCGGCATCAATGGCAGCGATCGTTTCGGGTAAGTTAGCTCCCGCTTCGATTTTAATTCCGGCTTGTTCGCATTCGCGAATATCCGGTGTAATTAACAGAGAGGTAATCGCTTCACGCAATGGCCCCGAATCAAAATTAGCAATCACACCCACTATTTCTGCTTGTCCGGTATTGATTCCTACTTGTATGACTTGACCAATCGCTGCTTCATTCGATTCAAACTCCAGTTCTCGGATGAGCTCTTCATTCACCACGGCTTTCATCATTCGTTTTTCTTTGGGTATAGATTCGGATATGGATGTCGTATCAGTGGCAACTAATAATCTGCCTGCGACTAGTTTAAAATCATATAGATGACAATATCGATCATCCGTTAAGATAGTAGTTACCGATTTTCGATTTTTATCTTCAATCCCCACCCGACTCATTAATGTGCCCCAGTGCCCTTGACTACTTGGAGTAGAAGTTTCAAATGTAAAATCTTTAACATTTTTGATTTTACTCAACTCGTACGCAAATAGTTTGGCAGATTGTTCTGAATTCTTGATGTCAACGACTACGATATTATCTTTATTAAACCCCAGATTTTTGTTTCGCAAAAATGAAACTTGCTGAGCCATCAATAACACAACCATCAGCAAGCAAGCAGATAGACTAAATTGTGTTACTACCAAACCTTTGCGTAGCCAGGAAGATCCTTGTGTACCTGTAGATACTATTCCTGCCTTTAGTGTAATGCTCGGATTAAATTTCGCAATTACCCAAGCAGGGTAAATACCCGAGAGCAATCCAACCAGGATCAATCCAACGAAAGCGTACACAATGAAAAGCGGAGATTCTATTAAATGAATTGTAATGTTCTTATTGAGCAATTGATTAAAAGAAGGAATGGCCAACTGCGTGAGCGATATCGCCAGAATTCCGGAGATGAAAATAAGCACCCAGGCTTCTATTAGGAATTGAAGGATAAGACTCGATTTAGCAGCACCTACTGATTTGCGCACACCCACTTCTTTCGCGCGCGCTAAGGCCTGTGCCGTTGAAAGATTAATGAAATTGATACAAGCGAGTACTAATACAGCCAAACCTATTAATCCGAAAAACCAAAGCCAACTACCTGAAATAGCTTGCACCCACTGACCTCCATTTGCATACGATGAATTGAAGTGAACGTCTTGCAAAGGTTGAAGAATAAAGTCCGAGCGTTCGCTCAATTTTGAAATCTTTGGATTAATGTACTTATCAGCAATGGCTTTGAGTTGCGCTAAAATGATTTCCTTATCTGCAGCTTTCGGAAGAGTGAGCAACGTTTCTGTTCCCGATACATACGTCCACCCGTTTAAATTCGGTTGAAGAAATTTCTCCTGATAGGAATGCGACAACAACATGGAGGCGGGCAAATGTGTATTGGATGGAAAGTCTTTGATAATCGATGTCACTGTAAATTCAAAGTCTTCTCTTAGTTTGAATTTGAAGGTTTTTCCAATGGGGTCTTCATTCCCAAAGAATTTTTTGGCGGTGCTTTCGGTTAAAGCTGCCTGATACGGATGGCTTAAGGTTTGATAGATGTTGCCTTGCACAACATCCACCTGAAAAATATTTAGAAAATCAGGTTCTACCGCCAAGATATTCTTTTGTAAAAATCGCTTTTGCGGTGTCACTTCTACTGTTTGAACATAAGGAGGATGCGCAAAACTGACATGCTCAATACCGCTTACTTCATTGCGAATGGTATTGGCCAGCGGAAACGGAGTGGAGAAGTGATAGTCAATTTCGCTGCTGGGCGATGTCCATTTAGAAATAACACGATACGTGCGATCGGCCTTTTGATGATAGGTATCAAAACTCAATTCATATTGTATAAATAATGTAATGAGAATACATACAGTAATGCCCAACGTCAACCCCACGATGTGAAGAGAGGTGTTCAATTTCTGGCGAACGAGATGACGGACAGTGATTTTGAGATGGTTAAAGTGCATAAATCATGTTGGTCTAGTTTCTTGGTAGTATTTACGAATTTTCAATTACCCTCCGGCAACCATTGTGTAATGATTGATTTTAGGATACTCTTTATGTTGTTCTAATCGAAGTGTTCTCTTTACATGTTACTCACTCCGTAAACTATTTGCAGGATTGCTGGTGGCAGCTTTTAATACTTGCGTACCTACAATCACCAGCGCAAAAATCAATGCAATAAACCCGGCCACACCAATCGCCCACCAAGGAAATGTAATACGATAGGGGTATCTCTCTAAAAAGGAATTAAGAAGCCACCAGGCAACAGGAGCTGATAATACAAATGAGATGATCACTAAAATGGAAAACTCTTTTGAAATCAATGCCACCAGTCCTGAAACAGAAGCACCCATCACTTTGCGAATACCAATTTCTTTCGTGCGTTGCTCTGCCGTAAATGCAGCCAATCCAAATAGCCCCATACCTGTGATGATAATGGCCAGCGCGGCAAATAAATTAGCCAGCGTGCTGATCAAATTGATGGTCGTGTATTTCTTATTGAATTGTTCATCTACAAATTGATATTCGAATGGATAAGCGGGATTGTATTTTTTGAAAACACCTTCTACTTTTTTCATTGCACCGGTAATGTCTGATGTTTCTTCTAGCCGAATGGTTACCGAACTAGCCCATCCCGGTTGATAGGCCACAAACATTGGGGAAGCTTTGCGATAAGGTGAACCCATTAACACATCGTCTATCACGCCAACAATTTTACTTTTGCGATCACCCCAATAAACCACTTCTGTTCCCAGCGTTTCTTTCAACCCCATTACATCGGCTGCGGCTTTGTTTACCAATACCGAGGCACTATCCGCGGCACCGTTAAAGTCTCTGCCTTCTAAAATTTTAATGCCCATTGTTTTAGTATAATCCAACTCGGTGGCGATAGTGACGAAGAGCACCTTTTCTTCTTCCGGCTTACCGGGCCACGACATAAAATTGTTGGAATATACATCGGTAATCGGGCTGTTTGATTTTGTTACAGAACTTACGGCACCTGTTGCCATCAATTCATTTCGGATCGAACTGAAATTCTTTCCGATTTCATCGGTATGCGGAATCATGATCAAATTTTTCTGGTTGTATCCCAGATCACGTTTTTTAACAAACTGAATTTGTTCTGAAACTACAATCGTTCCAATAATTAAAAGCGTAGCAAAGAAGAATTGTAACACCACCAATACTTTGCGGGGCGTTGCTCCACTTCTTCCAATTTGTACTTTACCTTTTAAAACTTGCACCGGATTGAATGAAGAAAGGTAAATGGCCGGATAACTTCCGCTTACTACACCGGTCAGCAGTACAACACCCAAACTAACTATCCAAAATAATGGTGCAGTGAAATCTAAAAATAATTTCTTCTGCGTCAGGTCATTGTAAAAGGGGAGAGCCAATTCTACTACCACCAGTGCCAATAGAAAAGAAATGGTAGTTATTAATAGCGATTCGCCTAAAAATTGAAAAATCAATTCTCTTCTGCCCGAGCCCACACTTTTGCGTACACCTACTTCGCGTGCTCTGCGCTCACTTCGGGCTGTTGCCAGATTCATAAAGTTGATACAAGCAATCACCACAATGAAAATAGCGATGGCCGAAAAACCAATAACATAATCAATCATTCCGCCTGCTTCTTTTCCGTTCTCGAATGTAGAGTGCAAGCGCCAGCGCTCCATCGGGTGGAGAAAGAATTCGCGGGGCACGTCTACCTCGCCTTTCTTCACTAATAGACCTTTGATCTTTTCGGTTACTTCCTCGTGCTTGGTATCAGGTTGCAATTCAATAAATACTTGCCAGGAATAATCGCCCCAATTGTTATTCTCTCTTACCCAATCACCCATTTGATACATCGGAATCAAGCAATCAAATTCAAAAGAGGATTGGGTGGTTATATCTTCTAATATTCCGGATACAATTAACTCTTTGGAGTTGTCAATTTTCACTGATTTGCCAATGACATCTTCGGAACCGAACAAAGCCAGCGCAGTTGATTTGGTTAGAACAATGCTGTTAGGATCGTCCAGCACTTTATCGGCTTGCCCCGCACGTAGTGAGAACTGAAACATTTCCAAGAACTCTTCGCTCACATAATAGCTGTTCTTTTTAAAACGATTTTCTCCCACGGTCAATAGACTCTCTCCACCCCAGTTGGTGATTACCGAGTTTTTGATGCGGCTGTCTTCATTTCGTATTTCCTTGTGGGCGGGAAAAGGCACCGATTGAAATGTGTTTACTTTTCCATCGTACGTAGCGTTGATCCAAAGCTGAGAAAGCTGCTTTAGTTTGGGCTGCGATTGGTCAAACGACAACTCGTCAAACACCCACAATGAAATGAGAATGCTGCAGGCCAAACCCACAGCCAAACCCACAATGTTTATAAAGGAGTAGACAGAATTTTTTGTCAGATTCCGAAGAGCTACTTTGAGATAATTACGAAACATGGCGAAGAGGTTGGTTTAATTTTATTATTCTGAACGTAAACTTTTTATCGGATTGACATCGGCTGCTTTGACAGTTTGAATACTAACGGTTAGAAGTGTGATAAAAATAGCTGCAAAGGTGGTTGTTACAAATAATAGCGGACTTAGCTCCATGCGGTAAGCAAATGTTTGAAGCCATTGCTGTGCGAAATAAACAATCATCGGAATCGCCACTACATTGGCAATGATGACTAAAAGCAAAAACTCTTTGGTCAACAAAGAAGTAAGGTTCCACATGCTGGCACCTAATATTTTGCGAACACCAATTTCTTTGGTCTTAGCTGTCATCAAAAACGAAACCAATCCGAAAAGCCCGATCATGGCAATTAGAATTGTGATAATCGAGAATAGGGAGAACACTTTTGCCAGTCGTTGTTCTTTGGCATATTGTTTGGCGAATGAATCACTGAGAAAGAAATAATTAAAATCATTTTCAGGGTAATAAGTGCTCCACATTTGCCCAATAGTGGCAATCAGACTCTGCGTGTTTTCTGCCGAATAACGAATCGCAAAAAGGTAGGCGAAGCGATTATTCCAATCAATGACAATGGGAGTGATTTTATTTTGCAATCCATGATCATGATAGTCCTTTACTACACCGATTACCACACCTGCTGGTGTTTGTGATGGGCTTACTATTCGTTTGCCAATGGCATTTGCAGCCGTCTCCCAGCCCATCTGCCGCACCGTTTCTTCATTAATGATGAGCGCATCTTCATCTGATTTTCCGGTTACATCAAAGTTTCTGCCAGCCACCAATTTTAGATCCAACGTACCGATGTATTTTTCATCTGCCGCGATGTATTGTGTTTCCACCAAATGATCTTTGTCTTCTTTTCCTTCCGGATATGCCCACTGACCTACCCACCCCGGAACGGCCGGTAATCCATTGCAATAGGTAACACCTTTCACCTGCGACAGCGATTTTAACTCATTGCCAAATGCGTTATAGGCATCTTGATTGACAGGCTTGGCGCGCAATATGTTTACTACTAATACTTCATCTTTGGTAAAACCCAAATCCTGATTTTGCATAAACCGCAATTGATTGATGACAATGAGAGTGCCTGCCACCAAGCTTACCGATACAATAAATTGAACAATCACCAACGCTCTTCGTAGTTGTACCCCTTTCGATCCGCTTGCCATTTTACCTTTTAATATTTCCGCAGGGCGGAATGCTGAGAGCACCCAAGCTGGGTAATAGCCTGCACATAAGGTAATAATCACCACCAGTATCAGAATACCTGCCACTACTTTTACATCGAACAGGGCTAGCATCGTATAGTTTTTTGCCAACAATTGATTGAACAATGGAAGAACCAAACCAATTGCCGCCAGCGCCAACACAAATGAAAGCACTGTTATTACCAATGACTCGCTCAAAAATTGCCATACTAGCAGCGAACGATTAGAACCTACTACTTTTTTAATTCCTACTTCTTTAGCGCGATGCACAGAGCGAGCCGTGGCCAAATTGATAAAGTTGATGCATGCTAATAGAATTACAAAAACACCCACTCCGCACAACAAGTAAACAGTATCAATGCTTCCGAGTGGCCCCATGCCGTTGCCGCCTGCGGTGTGCAGATAGATTTTTGATATGGGTTCAAAGGCTAGCGAAGCATTTACACCCCATTGTTTCATCAGCTCTCCTGCATGTTGTGTATACAAATCTTTTGCTTTATCGAAAAAGCCAACTTCATCTATGCCGGGTTTTAGCAGAATATAATTACGCATGTTAAAATTACCCCAACCATCGGTGTACGAAAAGTTCGGTGTCATTTTTTCCCACGAAGCAAATGAAGGAAGCATATCGGCTTGGATATGTGAATTGTGTGGAATGTTTTTCATTACACCCGTTACATGAAATTGCAGTGTGTCGTTAAAAATCAATGTTTTCCCCAGTGCATTTTCTCCCGGAAAATACTTTGCTTCCATTTTTTCCGAGATCACAATAGAAAAAGGATCGACCAGAGCAGTAGCCGGGTTTCCCTTGGTGAGCGGAAACGAAAACATAGAAAAAAACTCGGGGCTTACATAGTGCGCAGCTTCGCGCACCTTCTTTCCTTCAAAAGTCACCATCAGATTTCCTGCACTGCGAGTGTACAACACGCCTTCTGATTCTGGAAAGGTGCGCCTTAATAATTCTCCAATGGGCCATGCGTTGGTTTCATTGCTGCCATTGCTGCCATGGTCGCTATTGAAAACGGTGACCACCCGATACAAACGATTACCCTTGTGATGAAACTGATCGTACGAAAATTCATCGAGCGCAAACACTAAAACTAAAATTCCGGCTGATAAACCGAGCGCCAATCCAACTAGGTTGATAGTCGAATACACTCTGTATCGCAATAAAGTGCGGGTAGCGATTTTTAGATAGTGATAAAGCATATCTATAAAGTTTTTTTATTTACTCGCTGCGCAAACTATTTGATGGATTGGCTTTGGCTGCTTTGAATGCTTGTGTGCTCACAATCAATAAAGCCAACAACAATGCAAAGGCACCTACTCCGGCCAATACCCACCAGGCTATTTGAATACGATAGGTATAACGCTCCAGAAAACTATTAAGGAACCACCATGCAAATGGCGATGCAATCACAAAAGCAATAATCACCAACTTTGAAAAATCTTTGGAGATCAGCATCACCAAACTGGAAACCGAAGCCCCCATCACTTTGCGAATGCCTACTTCTTTCGTGCGTTGCTCGGCCGTAAATGCGGCCAATCCAAATAATCCTAAACTAGTAATTAGAATAGCCAAGCCTGCAAACACACCGGCCAACCGGCTAATCAGATTGATGTCGGTAAACTTCTTTTGAAAATCGGTATCCGTGAAACGATATTGAAATGGATAGTTGGGATTTAACTTTTTAAATACGCTTTCTACTTTAGCGAGCGATGAAGTCAAGTCATTGGTTTTGCTTAATCGAATTGTAACTGTACTGCTCCAACTTGGATCAAATAGTAACGTCATCGGTTCTACCGGGCTATAAGGAGATCCCATGACAATGTTGGGCACTACTCCGACAATTTCAAATTGCGTTTTGTTAATCTCAAGTTTCTTTCCGATCGGGCTTTCCATACCCATTAAATCCACTGCTGCTTGGTTGATCACCACCGAAAGCGTGTCATTAAATTCTCTTGCAAAATCGCGGCCTTCAATCATTTTGATACCCATCGTTTTTGTGTAGTCATATTCGGTGGCAATGGTGCTAAAGGCAACCCGATGATCGGTAGGCATGCCTTGCCATTTTACTTCTGCATTGGAAAAGATAGCAGTAACCGGACTATTGCTTTTACAAACCGATTCTACCGCTCCGGTGTTTACCAATTCGTTACGAATGGTAGTGAAATTATTGAGCAACTCTCCATTGGTCCAGATTTGAATCAGGTTTTCACGATCGTAACCCATATCGCGATTTTTGACATGTTGAATTTGTTGGTAAATCACAATCGTGCCCACCAACAAGAAAATCGAAAAGCCAAATTGTAGTACCACCAATACCTGCCGCGGTGTGCTGCCTCCTTTGCCTGCATTTATTTTTCCTTTCAGCACTTTTACTGGCTCAAAAGAGGAAAGGTAAAAGGAGGGATAACTTCCGGCTAAAATACCGATCACTAAAATAAAGCTGATCGATACCAGCCACACGATTGGATCAGAATAGCTGATAGAAATAGTCTTTTGCACCAATGTATTATATCCGGGCAAAACAAGTTCTACCAAGACAACAGCTATGATAAATGAAATCAACGTGATGGAAATCGATTCGCCCAAAAATTGGAAGATCAATTCTTTTCTGCGCGAGCCAATGCTTTTGCGAATACCTACTTCGCGTGCACGGCTTTCACTTCTGGCTGTAGCCAGATTCATAAAGTTGATACATGCAATAATTAACACAAACACCGCAATGGCCGTGAAGAGGCGCACATATACAATCTGTCCTCCGGTGTTTTTTCCTTCATCAAAATTAGAATGCAAGCGCCACTTCGACATGGGGTGAAGAAACAATCTCAAGGTAGGCGCTTTTGGATTGTTATCAGAAATGATTTTAGCGATCGACTGATCTACGTCTTCTTTGGTAGCGCCTTCTTGCAAGAGCGTATACATTTGAAAACTATTACTATCCCAACTGTCTTTGGCAAAGTTGAGAATCCATGAGTTGGTCTTTTCATAATAGCTGAATGGCAACACATAATCAAACTCCAGAAAAGATTGC
>JABFSO010000231.1 GCA_013140555.1 Cyclobacteriaceae bacterium
GATTTGGTCCACCCAATTTATATCCTACAGCCGTAATGGTTTGTGTAGAAGTGGGGCCTGGCAACACCTGACAAAGAGCATTCAATTCGATAAGCTCCTCTTCAGTTACGTAATTTTTTTTCTTTGCTAAGATGTTTTGAAAATGTGCCAAGTGCGCCTGTGGTCCTCCGAAGCTCGACACAGACAAAATGGAAACATCTTTTAAGAAATCTTTATATCTGAACGGTGCATTCAAAATTTATTTTTTTAATCCAATCTCGCGTAAACGCTGATTCAAAAATTCTCCGGCAGTAATGTCTGACCATTGCCTAGGATTTTCGGCATCAACACAACCCGCCAGTGCGGCTAAGCTCATCTCAGACCGCGGGTGCATAAAGAAAGGTATTGAATAGCGCGGTTTGTTCATCTGGTCGCGAGGAGGATTAACTACGCGATGTATGGTTGACTTTAATTTTTTGTTGGTCAATCGCTCAAGCATATCACCTACATTGACTACCAGTTGCTCCGGTAGCGCTGTAATCGGAATCCATTTACCATCTCTGCGCAAAACCTGCAATCCATCTGCACTGGCACCCATCAACAATGTAATCAAGTTGATATCACCATGTTCTGCCGCACGCACTGCATCTGGTGGCACAGCATCCGGATTTTCAATTGGGAAATAATGAATGGGGCGTAAGATGCTGTTGCCATGTTTCACCTTGGCATCAAAATAATCTTCTGGTAGTTCAAGATAAAGAGCAATGGCACGCAACATCTGCACGCCTGTTTTTTCCAGACGTTGATAAACTTCAAGTGCGATACTATGAAACTCTTGTAGCTCGCTGGGCCACACATTATCCGGATATTCACTTTTGATGGGATCTCCATCATTCACTTCTTGCCCAACGTGAAAAAATTCTTTGAGGTCACCGGTATTTCTTCCCTTGGCGTGCTCCTTTCCCTTACCGATATAGCCACGCTGTCCAGCTAATCCTTCGATTTCGTATTTCTTTTTTATCTCATCAGGCAGTG
This sequence comes from Cyclobacteriaceae bacterium, assembly GCA_013140555.1. Taxonomy (GTDB): domain Bacteria; phylum Bacteroidota; class Bacteroidia; order Cytophagales; family Cyclobacteriaceae; genus ELB16-189. The sequence continues at coordinate 1,015 of JABFSO010000231.1, forward strand.
CAAAAAACTTCTTAATCACATCATACAATCTTGCTGATAGTTCATCTGTGAGGTAGTGATTTCGAATGGCTACAAAACCAATATTATTGTAAGCAGCTCCTAAATCGGCAACAAATTTTTTCTTTTTTGCAGGATCACCAGTGGTAAAATCTGCTAAGTCCAATGAGGGGACTTCATCATACAGAATTTCTTGCATCGTAGAATGAATTATCGTGTAATGCAAGCTAGCTATTTTTGAGTAACTTTACTTATCAAAAATGCTAAAAACCCCACCGTTCGTATGAAAACAACACGCAGAAAATTCATCAAGGATGCAGCCCAATCTACCGCATTGGCAACCGTAGGAACTTCACTGTTGTTTAACTCGCTAGAGGCTTTGGCAGCACAAGCATCTACATTGCAGTTTAGTCAAATCGCTTTGCCTTATGCATTCAATGCATTAGAACCCAACATTGACGCGCTCACTATGGAGATTCATTACGGCAAACATCATGCTGCCTATATTAAAAATGTAAATGAAGCTATAGCGTCTGAAAAAATTAGTTTTGAAAACGAGCAACAATTTTTTGCCAATGCTTCCAAGCTATCCACGAAAGCGCGCAACAACGGTGGTGGAGCATGGAATCATAATTTCTTTTGGCAAATAATGAAGGCGAATGGAGGTGGAGCGCCTACTGGCAAAACAGCCGATGCTATTCAAGGCTCATTTGGTTCATTCGAAAAATTCAAAGAACAATTTACAGACACTGCCATGAAACGATTTGGTTCTGGATGGGCATGGTTGGTAAATGATGGTGGAAAATTAAAAATTGGATCGACACCCAATCAGGATAACCCATTGATGGACGTGAGTGAACTCAAGGGAACTCCTCTTCTGGCGATTGATGTGTGGGAACACGCATACTATCTGAAGTATCAAAACAAACGTGCTGATTACATTGCTAATTGGTGGAATACCATCAATTGGGATGCGGTAGCAAAGCAATTATAATATTGCTATCGAGGAATACTTCGTGTAAGCCGACTGGTGGTAACACTATTTTAGTACCCTCCCATATACTTTCTCAAAAACCACTCGCCACTAATTAAAGCGAGCAGTAAAAAGAAAAACCATTTTAGGTTAATGAGTGGGTTGAATGTTTCATTGGAATGAATAAGAGCTGTTGCTTGCGTTTTTCTCCAATCGTCCGGAAGTGCTTTGATATTACTTGCAGAGAAAAATTTTCCTTGAGACGTAGTTGAGAGTTTACGCAATAAATTGAAATCAGCCGTCAGGTTTTGAGTTTCGATGGTTTGAGCTACAACCAAAAACTGGCCACTGGCAGACTCGCGCTTTCCATTGATCTCAGTTGAAGCTTTGTATTGATAAACACCTTCGCGTAGGCCGCCAATCTGATAGCGAGTGCCACCGGGACTGGTTACGTATTGAAATCGTGAAATCTCATTTGCTTCGTTTCGTAGTTCTAACGAAATAGTGTTTCCATACACAGGTTCAAACAAATCATTATACACCTGACTTTCGATAATGGCCACATCTGCTTCTGAAAACTGAGATTGTGTGGGAAAACTTTTGAACTTCTTTTTGTCCTCTAATGTGCTCATGTATTGGATAAGCTTAAGGAAGACATCATCGAAGACTTCGGTGTTTTCAGTATCCGAATATTCGTTCAAACGCCATCTCCAAATTCCTTCACCTACCAATGCTGCCATCTTTTGATTTTCGTTCTGCCATGTGAACAAGAGTGGTCGTTGAGTTGCCACACTTCCAATTCGTTGATACATTAAAACTGAAGCGTTCGTAGGAAATGTGAATTTTCCAAAGGGAACTTCAACCGGAGGATAATCTGAAACAATACCTGATGTATTATCCACAAAATTGAAGTCACGAAAAGATTCGTTGATGATGGGTGTTACTTCATCCCATTGCCCTGCATGGTCAAATGAAAGTGGCAGTTGTAAAGCTGATAGTTGACGAAAGTTTGTTTGTGTACCGAGAATCAACAAAAGAGAAGTCTTACTTTTCTGAAATTGCTGTAAGAGTGCTGTTGTGCGGCCTGCCCGATCAGCCGCCTGATGAAAGATGACTAATTCCGCTGCACCGGGTTTCAACCATTCGGGTTTTGCATCGGCTATGCCGGGGATGTGCAAGATAAATTCATAGTTCGCGTTCTTTTCTACAACTGTCCGGATGGCTTTAATATCCGGATGCGGGGCCGGAGCAATCAACAATATACGTTTCTTGCCTTCAACTACTTCAATATAAATACTCGACCTGTTGTTGCGTGAAGTAGATTCTCCTTTCACTGTTTCCACTACTACATCGTAGCGATGAATTCCTTTCTCCTGCGCTTGAATTAAAAAATCAAAATTTGTGAGTAGGCTTGTGCCGTTATTCTTTTGCTGTTGTTCAACAACTTTTCCATTCTTAAAAACTGATACTTTCACTTCGCTATTGGGCAAACGCTGAGCCAGCACTTCGGCATGAATTGGAAACTTGTTTCCTTGATAGGCAATTTTGTTGTAGACTACATCTTTCAAGAGTAAATCAGATCGCAAGGTAGTATCTCCTACGCCTACCGTATATACAGGAACTCGTGCCGGTGTATAAATTGGGGAAGTGCCTGAGTTGTAAATTCCATCACTCACCAAAACAATACTGTTCAAGTTTTTGCCTTCATAGGATGTAACAACATTTTTTAGCCCCGAATTGATATCCGACTTGTTGGCATTAAAAAAAACTTTGTCGGCTGGATTTCCATTCAAGTCTTTAAAGAGAACATCATACCCCGCATCTTGAATTTCTTTACCGGCCTGGTGCAATTCAGTTATGAGATTTAAACGCTTCGTTGAGTCGCCTACTTCTTTCATTGAAGTAGAATTATCAATCAAAAAGACGACTGCCGGCTTTTCGAAAATATTGTTAGTTAGTTTGAGAATGGGCCCGAGTAATAAAAATGCAAGCAACGAAACCATAACTGCTCTCAATACAAATAAAACCCGATTGATGGTTTGGCTCCACGGATGCTTGGATTTATATAAAATATAGGCATAGCCTACACCCAGCAACAAGCAGATTAAAATGAAATAGGGCGATGATTCAAATTGTAGTCGCTGCACTTACTTACACATTTTACGTCTCTTCCTCACAAACATACATCAATATCCATACTTCTCCTTCCAGAGTTTTTTGAGATGATTCCGCATCTCTAATTCTCGCGCATTGTTTCCGGGATCAAAAAAACGCATGCCCTGAATAGCCTCCGGCAAAAATTCCATGTCCGCAAAATTATTGTTGTAGCTATGTGCATATTGATATCCCTTTCCGTAATCCAACTCCTTCATCAGTTTGGTGGGGGCATTGCGAATAGCCAGAGGAACGGAAAGGTCGCCTGTCTCGCTTACTATTTTCAACGCGGCATCAATGGCTACATAACTCGCATTGCTCTTTGGCGAACTCGCCAGATAAATAGCACATTGCGATAAGATAATGCGTGCTTCCGGGTAACCGATAACATCCACAGCTTGAAAGGTAGTAGTGGCCATCACCAAAGCTGTAGGGTTTGCATTGCCAATATCTTCAGATGCTAGAATGACCATTCTGCGCGCTATGAATTTTACATCTTCACCTCCCTCAATCATTCTCGCCAGATAATACACTGCCGCATTGGGATCGCTTCCGCGAATGGATTTGATGAAAGCAGAAATGATATCATAATGCTGCTCTCCTTTCTTATCATAAATCGCTATTCGCTTTTGCGCTACATCCGTTACGAGCGCATCGGTAATGGTAATGTCCCCAGATTGCGATTCGGTGATGAGCTCAATTAAATTCAGCAGCTTGCGCGCATCGCCTCCGGAAATAGTGAGCAATGCCTTATGCTCAGCGATTGTGATCTTTCTAGTTTTTAATTCTACGTCACGAAGCAAAGCTTGGTGAATCAATTTGAGTAGGTCAGCTTCGGTTAACGATCTAAGCGTGTAGACTTGACATCGTGATAGCAAAGCGGAGTTTACCTCAAATGAAGGATTTTCAGTTGTCGCTCCAATTAGAGTTACGGTTCCTTTCTCTACAGCTCCGAGCAATGCATCTTGTTGTGATTTATTAAACCGATGAATCTCATCAATGAATAAGATCACCCGACTCGCACGCCTCGCTTGATCAATTACTTCGCGCACATCTTTCACTCCGGCACTCACCGCACTTAGCATGTGAAAAGGGCGCTTAACTTCATTGGCAATAATGTTGGCAATGGTTGTTTTACCAACGCCCGGTGGTCCCCACAAAATCATCGATGGAACATTGCCGGTTAGTATCGCTCTTCGAATGATTCCCTGCTCACCCACCAAATGCTCTTGTCCAATCAAATCTTCCAATTTGGTAGGGCGCATACGTTCTGCTAGTGGTGACGATGGAGCGTGCAACATCATGCTATATGGCGAATAATAAGAAAATAGCGCTGATGCCAAATCCTATTCCAACACAAATGGTGAATAAGAACCCAAAGATCATAAACTTCAAAATAGTTTTGCCCCAACCTTGCCCATACATTCGCTTCATGGCAAAGAGTAAGTAAAGCAAAATCCAAAATCCAATTAAAGTACTTACCCAATCAAAAATAGCGATATGATCTAAGTGACCGGCAAGTATTTGAAGTGTTCCCGCGAGGTAAAAAAAGTTATAGTAGTAAATGGAAAAGACAAGATGCTCGCTATAAAAATAATCTCTTCGGATGTAAAGAAGTTTGAGGAGTAATGCAAAAACCGGTAGCAGAAAGAATAAAACCTTTGAAAAATTATCCATGAAGGCTTTTCCAAATTCTTTACCAAAATCTTTGTCTTCGTACTGCTCCTTCAACTCAAAGTTTCGCTGGTTTAATCTGCGTTCAAACCAGTTGTCACGCTTCTCTTCAGGCAAGGTATTCTGTGCCGAATCATATTGCCGGAATGTTTTAAATTCTGAATCCGTTAGGCTAAAGCCTACGTTACTTTTTTTCTTCTTATTCAATTTATTGACCGAGTCGAGCAGGGTCTGTGGAACTAACCATTTCTTACTGGAATCACCCGGGGCAATTTTAAATAACGAATCGATGTTTAATTGGGGGTGATCTTCTTTTAACTCAGCAATGTCTTCTTGATCTAGTTGAACTCTGGCTCCCGTTTCAACCACACCATCCAAATTGGATGACATCGAAAAAAACAAAAAGAACACGAAGCTTATAAACACATACATGCGAGCCGGGTGATAATAACTTTCTCTTCTACCCGCATTATACTCTATCGCTAAAAAGCCAGGCTTGGTAATTAAAAACCGGGTCGTGAGAAAAAATTTTCCTTCATAACTCCAGAATGAAGAAATAAAGTTTGTCCAAAGTTCTCCCAGCGTTTGGCGCTTCGGAATATCTTTTTGGCCGCAATGCTGACAAAAGGTATCGAGTAGTTTTGTTCCACAGTTCAAACAAAATTCATTGTGCTGCTTGCTTGTGGTGTTTTGTTCTGCATCCACAAAACCTTCCGACCCGGGCAATGCTTTACCTAGTTCTTCCATAAATTAAAAATTCATTTTTCTGAAAACAGAAACGGTGTGTTGCAACATGTCATCTGTAAAATCCAAATGCGTAACCAACCGGATTTCCGTTGCACTAAAGGCCAATGCTTTGATCTGATGGTTGGCAAACATTGCAAGGCACTTCTCTGATGTCAATCCATCGGCTACTTCAAAAATCACCATGTTGGTGTCTACAGGCATCACTGACTTCACCCATGTCATTTGTTGCAGCGTGCTACCTAAATCTTTTGCTCTTACATGATCTTCCTTCAATCGGTGAACGTGATGGTCTAAAGCATAGATTCCAGCTGCTGCCAAAAAACCAGCCTGCCTCATGCCTCCACCAAACACTTTTCGTATCCTCCTCGCTTTTAATTCCAATTCTTTTTTACAAACCAATACCGAGCCCACCGGTGTGCCCAACCCCTTTGATAAGCAGATTGAAATTGTATCGAAATATTTTCCAAACTCTACCGGATTCTCTTTAGTTTCTGTGAGCGCATTAAAAAGTCGGGCGCCATCCAAGTGCATGGCCATACCTTTGCTTCGGCTGAATTCGCTGATTTTCTTGATCTGCTCAAGCGTATAGTAGCTTCCGGCTTCTCGCACCACTGTGTTTTCCAAAGCTACAACCGAAGTTCGGGCTTGATGAACATCGTTTATATTACCAATTACCGGTGCAATCTCTTCCACAGAAATTCTTCCTCTGTCGCCTGCGAGCAGCTTCGTGCCAATGTTGCTGTTACCTGCCAAACCGCCTCCTTCGTATTTATAGATATGAGCGCCTTTGTAACAAATCACTTCGTCATAAGGCTGCGTCAAAATCTTAATGCCAATTTGGTTGGTCATGGTGCCGGAAGGGCAAAAAACGGCTGCTTCCATTCCCAATAGTGAAGCACATTTTTCTTCCAGTTTTTTTATGGTAGGATCTTCACCAAAAACATCATCGCCCACTTCGGCTGAAAACATGGCATCGCGCATGCCCAGTGTGGGGCGGGTAACGGTATCGCTTCGTAGGTCTATAGTCATAATAAATAGGGCTTAAAGTACTAAAACATCTTGGTTTGAACGCTGCCATCTTTGGCGAACCCCAATTTTAAAGCAACTCTTTTGCCGGGTCCCAAAATTTCGTTGAGAAATCCTGCACCTTGTCTTTCACTACTTTCACGCCCTCCTTCTCGAGTTGTTTTTGCATGGAGCTAGGCGGAACAAAGTGATGTTTGCCGGTAAGCAAGCCCTGGCTATTGACAACGCGATGAGCAGGCACTTTTTTCTCTGCATGCGATGCATTCATGGCCCAGCCTACCATGCGGGCGCTGGATGCAGTGCCGAGGTAACGGGCAATAGCGCCATAACTGGTAACCCTACCTATGGGTATCAGTCGGACGACTTCAAATACATCTTCAAAAAAATTTTGATGCTTGTTGGGAACAAGTGATGTGGTTGATTGGGGCTTTTTTGGCATAACCCCAAAGTAATCAACCTTTCGGAAAGGATAAAAAAATAGTTAGGTAAATGAAAGGTAATAATCAGGCGGATCTACTTGGTCTTATTGCTATTGTATTTTTCAAAAGAAAGATTCTCAGGTTGAACAATCGCTGTCGTTATTTTCATATAGCCCTTTTCCTCGGCCAGTGTATAATCATAAGTGCGTTCAAAATTTTTGGCCAAAATATGAATGTGATAGGTGCCCGGAGTTGCATCATAAAAATCGATGAGCATGCGCTTACAATCCAATGGTTGCTTGCTGATAACTCTATTCGAGGCATCTAAAACCTCCACAAAAGCATCTTGTAGTTTTTCTGTCACTTTAAAATGAAATACGCCATCAGAAGCGGAGAGAATTTTTATAGATGGATCTTTCTTTTGTGCAAAAGTGGTGAGACTGGCGAGTAGTATCAGGATGGTAAATTTTATCTTCATTGGTTAGGGGTTTAGCCAAATAGTTTTGCTGTGCCATTAAGCCAAATCAATGCCAATTGAAAAAAGTGGGAATGGAGCCTTTAAATAAAGATTTGCTTTTGAGAAACTTCCCAATTTTGGAATCACATTTCCTTTTCACCTAAAAAGGTACATGTAACTAGAATTTAGCTTCGCGATTTTACCTGATCGGCTTCGAGTAGAATGGCAAAGAATTAAATTTGCGGCTCATTTAATTTTTCCCTGTTGATGCCTAAGTGTCTTTTAGTTTTTGTTCTTTTATCAAGCCAGGTATTTGGCCAACAGTTTGTTTTTCCGGCAAGTGAAAATTGGAATCACCTAAAAGAAGGTCAAACCTTGAGTTTTCAGCTCACTACAACCGATGCCCATCAGGCTCATTTTTCATTTGAAGGCGGAGCTGATTTGGGACTTTCATTGGATACGCTTGGGCATTTTAACTGGACGCCCTCATTTGATTTAGTAGATCGACTTGAAAAACAAAAAGAAGTAACGATCTACTTTCAGGCAGATTGGAAAAATGGAAACAAAATCCGCAAGCCAATTACTTTTCTGATTGCGCACCAAAATCGCCTGCCTGTTGTGGAAGAACTGCCGACTTTTTATGTAAAACAAACTTCTTTCAATCAATATCAGATTTCGTCTGATTACGTGAGCGACCCGGATGGCGACCCTTTTGTGTTTAAATCGATACCCTCTCAAATGCCGGAAGGAGCTCATTTGAGTTCGCAGGGTTTGTTGACATGGACACCCTCGCGCAACCAATTTAGCGGACTAAAAAAGAACCCAATGGTCATTGAATTTCTGGTTCAAGATCAGCCGGAAAAATTGGAAGCGACCGGCCGAATTAAAATAGCACCTACTCAATTGGATTTACCGCCTGAGATTCTCCTCGTGCCCAACGACAGCATGATCACTATCAAGGAAGATGAGCGTGTTAATTTCAAAATTTACATCTCCGACCCCAATGGTGATGAAAATGTGTCCAATTCTGGGTTTTTGTGCACCGACCAACGAGTACCCAAAACAAGTTTGGTAGAGAATACCCCTATGCAGGCTGAGTTCACCTGGTCGCCTGGCTACCATTTTGTAGAAGAGGTAGACAAAGAGAAAACCATCGACTTGTTATTTTTTGCATTGGATAAATCGGCCAACCGGGTGCAGCGCAAAGTGCGAATCAAAGTACTAGACACTGAAAATCTGGAAGAAAAAGATAAGCAGCTCCATATTAAATACGTCAACTCGCTCATCAGTGCAAAAGCGTTGCTGGATGAGTTAGATAAAAACCATGAAATTTTAACCAAAGCCTATAAGCAAGCCAAAAAAGGAAAGAAGAACCGTGCCATTCTAAATGCTTCATTAGGCGCAACTACCGGATTAGCCCCAGTTATACTCACCGATGATCCGAGCTCGTATAAAGCGGTTTCGGCCATTGGAGGTACCACGGTGCTTACACTCGGCACGCTGGAAGCAACCGAAGTAATTGGTAAATCGAAAGCGGATATCATGGAAAAGCTGAAGACGAATGTGGAAATTCGCAACCAACTGCAGGTAGAGGGAGACAATTTTGCCCGAAAATATGCGCTTAAGTCGGCTCGCAGAGAGAAGGTATTTGAAGCCGATCGCGATAAGCTTCTGCCCATTATTAATAGTCAAAAGCTGGTGAGCTTAGAGTTGGATGCTTCTAAGCCGAACTATAAAAAGTACAGTGCGGCCGAAATCAAGAAGACATTTGCAGACTTTAGCGAAGAATAACCGCCTGAATTTGTCAAAAACAAAATAACCGTTACTTTTGCAGTCCAAAATCGCAAAATAACTCTCCTTCGCTAAAGCTATGGAGAGTAAACAGAGGAATGGTAGAGCGGTTTATTGCACCGGTCTTGAAAACCGGAGACCCTTCACGGGGTCCGGGGGTTCGAATCCCTCTTCCTCTGCCAGATTAAAAAGCCCAAATTCAGTAATGATTTTGGGCTTTTTTCTTTTTATGACCTTCCATCTCAAATCTGCCAACTAATCGGAAATTTTACCCAAAAATTCAGTTTTAGTCGGAAATTTTACCCAAAAAATTTAAAAATTAATCGGAAATTTTACCCTAAAAATCGGAGTTAGTCGGAATTTTTACCCAACGAAATGATTTTCTACTGCCTAGCAAATTTTATTAACGGTGCCAAGTTTCCTGCATCCGCCATCTTAATTGCCTCGATGTATAAATTCCTGACTTTCCCCGATTTACTGAGATCTAATTGGCTACCCCAGCTATATATTGGTTGATTAAACACATGTTCAATGATGATATCTGCCATTAAACGGGAGTGCCTACCATTGCCATTGGCAAAGCAATGAATTTCAACCAACCGATGTTTAAACCGAATGGTCAGTTCATCGGGCAAGTAGATTTGATGTTGTATCCAGTATCTGCAATCATCCAAAAGTGATCGCAAAGCGATCGGAATTTCAAATCGATCAACACCTATGTTTTTGTTGCTCCTTCTAAATTCACCTGCCCATCCCCATACACTTCCATACATTCTTCTGTGCAATCTTCTAATAAAACCTTCGGATAAAATTTCTTCAGTCTTGAACTTTTTGCCAATGATCCATCGAAGAGCCTGCTCAATGTTAAGTTGCTCAAATTCATCTAGCTCCTTACGCGTAGTGATGGTACCGATGAGTAGTCCTTCTTTCTCTTCTTCATCCAGAGGAGTTTGCCCATCAATGAGCCCAAAATCTAATTCCATAAATATCTTGGCATTTCATGTTTGATCTCTTCGGCCAAGTCACGTATTGCCTTTTCAATTCGTTTTTCCCCCACTGCCTGATCTTCAAGTTTCATTGTATGGTTCGTCCTTAGAACTATTTTTCGAGCAACTTCATAAGCTTGTTTTTCCAACATTTTATCCAAAGATCCCTCTCGTGGAATAAATCCATACACCAATTTCATATCTAATGCAGTGGCCACTTCGCGAAGGTTTTTCAAAGTAATATTGCCCGTGCTTTCCCTGGACTCAATTTCTTGGGCACTTTGTGCAGTAATACCCATCCTTTCACCAAGCTGACGTAAGGACATTTTCAAAGCCGTTCGGATTCCAGATATCCAACCTTTAGTTGGCATTTCGGAAAAACCGGCTAAACCCTCAATTTTTCGATCCAATTGGTCAATCTGAAGCCTATTTGTTACTTTCATAAGGTTATATCCTGATAAACATAACACTAATATAAGGTTATATCCTGATAAATGCAAATCAAAATCAGGCTATAACCTGATGATTTATACTGAATGATGACCCTCCAAATAATTTCTAACTTTACGTAAACTTTAAAAACAACGTATATGGAAGGTTTTCTGGGAGGTTACTGGTGGGTGTTATTGCTCATTCTGTGTATTGCACTGTACAAAATTATTTTGCGTTTCCTTTTCGGGATGGTGATTGTGCCCGAAGACAAAATTGGGTTGGTCACCAAAAAATTTGTGTTGTTTGGCGATCATAAAGAATTGCCTGATGGCCGAATCATAGCCACACTTGGGGAAGCCGGTTTTCAAGCAAAAACATTAGCTCCCGGACTTTATTTCTGGATGTGGGTTTGGCAATTCGATGTCTCCATGGAAGAATTTACGGTTATCCCGGAAGGAAAAATCGGATTGGTACTTTCTAAAGATGGTGCCGAAATTCAAACCGGAAGTATTTTAGCAAAACGCGTAGACTGCGATAATTTTCAAGACGCTGAAAAGTTTTTGAACAACGGTGGTATGCGTGGTCGTCAAACCACTTACATCACCGCGGGTTCGTATCGTATCAACACCATGCTTTTCAATATTTCGATTACGGACATGATCCGCATTCAGGAAAGCAGAGTGGGCATTGTAACCACCTTAGATGGTTTGCCGATTGAAGCAGGTCAGATTGCCGGTAAGCTGGTAGATGGCCACAATAATTTTCAGGACTTCGATACATTTTTGAACAATCGTGGTAACAGAGGTTTGCAACCTCAAGTGATATTGGCCGGATCATACAACCTCAATCCATGGGCTGTGCAGATAGAAGAAATTCCGATGACGGAAATTCCGATTGGATATGTAGGCGTAGTGATCTCGTATATTGGCCAAGAAGGCAAAGACTTAACAGGCGTTGAGTTTAAGCACGGCAATATTGTAGAGAAAGGTCATAAAGGCGTGTGGCTCGAGCCACTCGGTCCCGGAAAGTACCCGATCAACTCTTACACCATGAAAGTAGAATTGGTGCCAACTACCAACCTAGTTTTAAACTGGGCAACTGCGCGAAGCGAAGCACACAATCTGGACAAAAATCTTTCTACGATTACCGTGCGCTCAAAAGATGGTTTCCCTTTCAATTTAGATGTGGCACAAATCATTCACGTGCCCACTACCGAAGCGCCTAAAGTAATTGCGCGTTTTGGTAACATGGTCAATCTGGTATCGCAGGTTTTAGAGCCTACTATTGGCAACTATTTCCGCAACTCGGCACAAGACAGCGATGTGATTGCATTCCTCTCATCCCGTAAAGAGCGGCAAGAGTCTGCGAAAGAACATATCAAAAAAGTGTTGGACGAATACAACGTAAACGCAGTAGATACTTTGATTGGTGATATCGTGCCTCCCGATTCATTGATGAAAACATTGACCGATCGTAAGATTGCTGAAGAGCAAAAAGTGACGTACGAAACACAAAAGAAAGCGCAAGAGACACGTCAGGGCATGGAAAAAGAAACAGCCATTGCTGACATGCAGAAAGATATTGTGAAGGCACAGCAAAGCGTAGAGATTGCCGAGCGCACAGCCAACGCCACCGTAAAAAAATCAGAAGGTGATGCGACTAGCGTGAAGTTGGCCGTGAGTGCCGAAGCAGAAGCTACAAAATTGCGCGCTTTCGCGGAAGCAGAAGCTACGAAGGCACGAGCGGAAGCCGAATCCGAAGCGATTAAACTAAAAGCGTCTGCACAAGCCGAACAAATTACTTTAACTGGTAATGCTGAAGCAGAGAAAATTCTGGCGATTGGTAAATCAACAGCCGAGTCGTATCAGTTGGCCGTGAAAGCCCTTGGCGGGGAAAACTTCACGCGTTACAAAATCACAGAGGAGTTATCGAAAGGACATATCAAACTCATTCCGGATGTATTGATTGGTGGTGGCAAAGAAGGTGGCGCCAACGCCATCGATGGGTTGCTCGGTCTCAAACTCATGGACATGATAGAGCCTAATAAAAAGGGCGATTCGAAATAATTTTTTGTTTCAAGAAAAGATGAAGTAGTCTGCTCTTAATCGGGCGACTACTTCTTTTTTTTTAGAGCAATACCTTCATCACCACTTTGCGAACGAATGTTTTGGAATTTGGGTGGTGGCTCGTGCTATGAATGTCGTGTGGGTAAAATATTGCAAACATACCAGCATGAAGTATTTGCTTTGACGCGCCTCCTTCAAACAACCAGTAGTCATTTTCCACATCGTAATCTTTAGTAGGCGATTGATTGGTTAATAAAGTTGTTCCGATCAATTCGCTACCGCGAAGGATGTAGTGGATGTCGATGTACTTACGATGCGCTTCCCACACACAATCTGTTGCGTCTTTCGTTTCATATTCATTGACGATCGTAAATATATCTGTTCCGTCTACTTCATATTTACCGAGCGGCATCGAATTGAAATCTGTTTCAGCTAGGTATTTCAAAGCGCGATTAATTCTAGGATGAATGGTGTGATACAAGTTAGAATTAGTCAGTAAGTCAACAATCATATAAAAATTTTTTTCGCGAAGATCCAAAAATCAAAGCACTCAAAGCGCTAGCCGCAGTTTATCAAACTATTACTTTTTTCAAATCGCCTTCAAAATTTGGACGGCTTTTTCTAGTGTCGTGTCTCCTTTCGCAAAGCAAAAGCGCAGCAACTTTTGATCGAGTCCATCTTTGTAAAATACAGAAACAGGAATAGGTGCCAGCTTTTTCTCTTGCGTCATCCACGTAGCCATTTCCATTTCCGACCTTTTAGAAACTCCCTCAAAAGAAAGCAATTGAAAGTAACTGCCGAAACAAGGCAGTGGCCGAAAAGAAGACCCTTTAATCTGCTCCAAAAAGAAATCACGCTTTTGCTGATAGAATTGGCCGAGGTGCAAATAGTTTTCGGGATCACTCATGTATTCCGACAGCGCAAACTGCAAAGGTGTGTTCACACTAAAGGTAATAAACTGATGTGCTTTTCTGATTTCGCGGGTTATCATTTCGGAAGCTACTGTATATCCCACTTTCCAGCCGGTTGCATGAAACGTCTTTCCAAAGGAAAAAATCGCTACTGATTGTTTCGCCAATGCAGGATAGCACAATACACTTTGATGAACCTGATCATCGAAAATAATGCGCTCATATACTTCGTCACTCAGCACAATCAAATTATTCTCCACGGCCAACTTCTCTAACTCACGCATGTCGGCTTCTTGCATAATCGCACCACTTGGGTTATGCGGTGTATTGATCATGATCATTTTGGTGCGCGGTGTAATCACTGATTTCACTTCGCTCCAATCGATCTTAAAATCAGGCGCTCGCAAATTCAAATGTTTTGGAATGCCACCATTCAATCGAATGGCCGGATCATAACAATCATAGGATGGATCAAACAAAATCACTTCATCGCCTGCGCCAATCAAGGCGGCAATGGTAGAAAAAATAGCTTCGGTTCCTCCGGCAGTAATGGTGATCTCGGTTTCAAAATCAGTAGGTCGGTGATACGTTTGCTCAATCACACGTGCAATCACTTGTCGAAGTGCAGGCACACCGGGCATGGGTGCATATTGGTTGTGGCCATTCTTCATGGCCTGATAAATCAATTCAATCAACTTCTCTGAAACCGGAAAATCAGGAAAGCCTTGCGAAAGATTAATGGCCTGATGTTCCAGCGCCATCTTCGACATGACACTAAAAATAGAAGTGCCCACTTCAGGCAGGCGGGAAGAAATATTCATTTGAATGAAATTGATCTAAAATGAAATCACACTACAAACAACAGCTCACTTTCGAAGCGGTGCCACGATTCGATAGTCGGTGTCTACATCTCCTTTGCTGATGTCGGTCAATTTTCCTTTCAGCATTTTCTTCTTGAGTGGCGTGAGATAATCGATAAAAAGTTTTCCTTCAATGTGGTCGTACTCATGCTGAATAATGCGCGCCTTCATGCCATCAAAATCTTCTTCGTGTTTCACCCAGTTCATATCATAGTAGCGAAGTCTGATTTTCTCTGGTCTCGCTACGTTCGCACGAATATTAGGAATGCTCAGGCAACCTTCTTCAAATGCCCACGCCTCTCCTTCCTCTTTCAACATCGTGGGGTTTATAAATACTTTTCTGAAGTCACTCAATTCCGGCTGATCTTCTAACACCGTGCCATCCACAACAAACACCCGAATGCTCTTACCTATTTGTGGAGCTGCCAGGCCAATGCCATGCGCTCCTGCCATCGTTTCAAACATATCGTTGGCAAACACTTCCATGTCAATTTCTCCCTTTTCAATCTCCCGTGCTTTTTTTCGAAGCACCGCATCGCCATACATTACAATTGGATACACCATAATCTAAAAAGATAAAATGCAAAGGTAGGGTTTTGGCTCATACGCCCATACGGCAAAGTTTGGTTCGGCTCAAAATCCTTTAGCCTGCATATAATTTTGTAAGATCAGGGTAGCGCTAATTTTGTCTACGTTCCCTTTCACCTGTCGGTCTTTCTTGCTCATGCCACCGGACAGCATGGTGCGATGGGCCTGTGCGCTGGTGAAACGTTCATCGGCCAACGCAATCGGTTTGTCAGGGAAAGTCTTTTGAAACTGCTCCACAAACTTTCGCACGAGCGGTGCAATTTCCGAATCCTGATTATTGAGTTGCTTGGGCATGCCAATCACCACCTCATCCACTGCCTCACGTCCAAAATAGGCTTTCAGGTAATCGATCAGTTTTCCCGACTCCACCGTATCCAATGCGGTGGCGATAATGCGCATCGGATCAGTTACCGCCAATCCCGTGCGCTTCGTGCCATAATCAATTGCTAAAATTCTGCCCATGAGTTAATCTTTAAAAATTCGCATCCAGCGTTGGTTGAGTAATTCCTTATACTTCGTTTTCATTTCATCCGACAAAAAACTTTTGTCCAGCAGCTCATTCCAGTTTTCTTTTTGCGATTTTATTTCAAGCAAAATTTTCTGAATCCGAATAGCTGCCAATCCGAGTCGCTCCTTACCAAAATAGTCTACCAAATTCTCATATGTCATTTTACTTTTCTTACCTGCCAAGGTCAGAGCCATTTCTTCTTGTGGTTTGCGCAACACAATTGTCGTGTTCAATAAGTCGTAGGCAGGTGATAACTCTACCTTATCGTTCCGCCTGATCAACGAAAAATTCTTCAAATGCATGTCTTCATTTCCGGTTAAGAAATTGAAAACCGTCAAGCGAAAGAATCGCTCCTTTTCCAACAGTGGAAAAGTGCAAAACTGATCGATTACAGCCGCTACTTTTTCCATGGAAGAGCTGTATTTTGTCTCGCGCGTTGCGCCCGTCAGCTGAGCAAAATCTTCTACGGCTACCTTTCTTTTTTTAGGCAACCGATCAAATCGTTTAATAAAATAAGACCGCGATCCGTCTTTTGAATAGAGCATGCCATGCAAAGGCGTTTCAATACCAATGGCCGCTGCCATCCGCATCGTTACATCTTCGTTCTCCGGCAACTCCTCATACAAATCATTTTGAGGTTTGATAATGAATGTACCTCCCTGGTCTGCTATTTCGAAAATCTCTGCCGCTGCGTTTAGCCTTGCGCTCAACTTTGGTTGAACACCTTGTATGGACATCTTGGTCGCACGCGCAACGGCTTCCTTTAATTGTTCATTTTTGTTGTACGGAAAGTCATGTAAGTCCTTCAGCTTGGGCGATAACAATTTAAGTCCGCGTTCAGAATATCTCCGCTCGCCACATGGCTCGTATGTAATCGGGCAGCGATTCATTCATCCATCGGTTTCACACTCACCGCTCCTACTAAATCTTCACCCACAGCTAGCAATTGACTGAAGTTATCATTGCGGTCTATTTTGTTTTGGCGAAGCAACCCTTCCAGTTGCTGTCCTTCGGGTAGCAAGCCATCAAAAAATGCCGGAAATATTTCAAACTGAAATTTCCTTTTATTCACCGGCATTGTCAATGATATAGCTCCACTCTGATAATCCTCCAGATAGTCAAAAAGATATTTCTTCTGATCGGTTTCCGTCAGATATCCTGCCAATGTGTTGTCAAAAAATACGGCTGCCTTTCTCATGGTTCTGGTTCGAGCGGACTTAGCAATTTTACTTTAATGTTCAACCCCGATAATATTTTCACCAGGGTAGACAACTGAACTGTTTCCTTCCCTTTTTCCAAATCAAATATCACGGACTTTCCCACGCCCACCATTTCTGCCAACTGAATTTGTGTCAGCCCGCTCTTCTTTCGAAGTGTACGAATGTAGTTGCCAAGTTCTGGTTGATGTAACATATTTTACTGCTATAACAGTAAAAATAGATCTAAAATAGATGAATTGCTAAAAATATAGCAAAAATTACTGCCATAACAGTAAAATAACGCCTTAAAAACTAATTTATGTGATTAATCAGCGAAAATTACTGCTAAGGCAGCAATTTTGAAACAATAAATTGAGGTACTATTCTAAGGCCAATTATACCCGATCGGGTATAAAAACATCATTCACTACTGAAATTACACCCGATCAGGTATAAAAAATCAAACCCCCTTCGCCCTATTCCAATACACGTCCATTTCCGCCAACGTCATTTCGCCCATCTTCTTGCCGTCTTTGGCTGACTCGGTTTCCAAAAACTGAAAGCGCTTAATAAATTTTTTGTTCGTGCGCTCCAGCGCCTCTTCAGGGTCAATATTGATAAAGCGGGCATAGTTCACCAGCGAAAACAACAAGTCGCCAAACTCAGCCATCGCCTTTTCGTGGTCAATCGGCTGGCCAGCGGCCACATTAAATTCATTTTTAAATTCGCCCATCTCCTCCTCCACCTTTTCCCACACCTGCTCCTTGCGCTCCCAGTC
>JABFSO010000171.1 GCA_013140555.1 Cyclobacteriaceae bacterium
CCATCTTTTGTATTCGGGTAAAATTTTCTCGTACAATGCTTCGTCTACTTTTTTCAAGGCGTTCATCATCGCACCAATGCCGGAGTCTTTCAGGCTCACGCGCTGGCTTTTGATGTCTTCCATTTTAGTGCGAATGGTTCTTTCTAATTTGATCAGTTCTCGTTCGGTCATAACAATAGCGATTGAGGATGCAAGGTAAGAAAGGCTTTGTTAGGAAGTACTTTGAAAACGGCTTCCCAAACGAAATTTTAGTCAACAATTTTCCATTGCCATGTAACCTGATATGGATAAACTTCATAGAGCGATGAATCTTCGGTAAACGAATAACCTTTTTTGTAGTCTTGTATCCCCGCCTGCATGCATGCTTTAGCCTGATTCGGCTTGCCAAGGGCTTCCAAACATTTGGCCTTGTAATATTTGGCATCTGAAAACTGCGGATACAATCGAAGAGCTTCATCAAATGCAAGAATGGCCTTTTCAGTTTCATCTAATTCGAAGTGACAAATTCCGAGGTAGAACAAATCAACAAAATGTACCCAGTCGCGACCTCTCTCTTTGGTTGCCGCTTCAACTTCAACTGTTAAAATCTTTAGCGCTCTACTGGGCTCGTTCAGCTGCAGATAACATAGCGCCATATAGAATTCATGCGAATGATCTTGTTCGAAGCCACGGCCAAACTCTCTTTTATACAGATTGAAGGTGCGAAGTGCCTCTTCATAGTTTTTCGAAAAAATGCATTGTAGGAAAGCAAATCGTCCCAGGTAATTTCTTCGATCTAATTGAACGGCTTTCCTAAAATAGAATTTGGCCTGATCGTATTTTCTGGTTTTCCAGTACGGCATCGCCTTTTGTTGCCATAAAACGGCAATGGTGCTATCCTGCTGAATTCCTAGGTCTATCCATCGTTGCCACTCCTTTTCCAAATAATGATGATTCCAGGCTCCAGACTTCAGGTACTTGTCAATAATCGCTTGCTGCTCTTTTTCTTTAGAAGCAGCTATTTCTTTTGGTTGACTCGCACAGGCAAACCAGATGAACATGAAAAGAATTTGGATTAACCTCATAAATAGTTTGGTTATTTGGCAAATTAATCAAGTCACTGAGTCTTTCGCCTCCAACGGATAGGTGTTTAACATTACTTTAACAGATTTTCCCACATACAAATAGGGCTCTATAGCTCGGGGTCTGGCACAAATCGTCAGATGTTACACTTTGTAATCGTGTTCGTCAAAAATCCTTAATTTGCCATCTACTAATTTTAATTCATGATCATAAAAAAATTAGCAGTTCCGCTGATCAACGAGAAAATTTTACCACAAGTCGAGCATTGTTACATTGCCACGGCTACTATGTCGGAAGAAGGTTTTGATTTTATCCGCAGCCGGATACCGACAAAAACAAAAATGGATATTGTAACAGGAATACAAGGACTTACTTCACGCGAGGTGTTGCACCGCATTTGGCGCAACTATCAAGGACGAATTACCTTGAACATTTACACGAAAAATGTTTTTCATGCGAATGTGTACATTTTTGATTTGCCCTTTCGCAAAACTATTGCGTTTATTGGTTCGGGCACCTTTACACTCGAAGGCCTGAAAGATCACGAAGAGCTCTTCTATAAAATTACCGATGCGAAAGAAATTGAAAACCTGAAATCGTGGTTCACCGGCTACTTTGAATTTTCAGAACCATTAACGGAGAAAGTCATTCAGGATTACGAATCATCTGCTCACTAATATTAGGACGTGTTATCCAGCCTTTGTGATATCCGAAGACTAAGCTGTTGGAAAATTTATCTCAGTAATCAACTGCTCTTCCGGTACTTGATTCGGCATATTTAAATAGACCTCAAACGGGTCGATTCCCTTGCGGTACTTATACTCCTTGCCGCGCTGCATCATGTATTGTGTAGTCCATGCATTGCCTAGATGTTTGTAGGCACCAATATGCGCAATGGTATGAACATTCATGGCCGGAATTACTCCGCTAATAAAACCTTCGGGTAATGTAGTCGGGATTTCTCTCACCGGAAATGCGGATGTATACACTACTTTATCTTTCACAACATCCCACGTATGATAAATGGAAAAGCCCTGACCATTTACCTGACTCGTTGGTTGTGTTGCCCAAGCAGTGAGCTTACTGAAATCATCTGCCATTTTGGTCTCAAGTGTTTGCATGGTGCAAGCCGTTTTGATTCCGATATACTTCGTGTCTGCAAAAGGACGAATGCCCTTAAAATCTAATTTGGAAGGCACAGCACCTTTTTCTATATAATCCCTGAGCATTCGCAATCCGCGTTCGTAATCCATGCCGATGTACGCAGTCATCATTTTTGTCATAAAGAACATAAAGAACGGAAGGCTGCCGGTCATACTCCAAGTTACTTCCGTATCTTGGCCTTGTTGTTTTAATTCAAACCAAACAGGTGACGTAGATTTCCAAGGCTTTAAAAAATGGACGATCATATCTAACCGATGAGGAGCGTTTTCTTTTAGGATTTTCATCTCTCCGCTACCTGTACGCTTGCCTTGCCAATTATATTCTTTACCTCCCGGCTTTACTTCTACCTTCGCCCCAGGCTCAGTAATTAACCAAGGTGACCACGCAGGCCAATGCTGGTAGTTGCTGATGATAGAGTAAACTTTTTCAGGTGAGGCCTGAATGCGGATGGATTTAGCAACGTGAAAGGCAGGCATAAAATTTGGTTTTGATAAACGAATTTACAGAATATACAGATTAGAATACAAGTAATCATTATTACGTTATTATTGTGGTTCGCAACAGATGAAAACGAGGTTTACTTCAGCGATTCAAAACTATATTGAGCGTTTTGCCAGAATTCATCCAGCGCGATGATGCGTGGTTTGAAAAACGAAATCAAATCAGGCCAATGATCTTTGTTGAGGACCGAAACATCTGGAAGTTCGCGATAGATTCTGCTGATGGTTTTCCCTTCTGAAATTTGTGTATTCTGTTGCCAACTCCATTCTTCAGCCACGGTACTGTGCAGCACCGTTTTCAATTCTTCAAATTGCTGAAAAAATAATTCACGGATGGCGGCATCGCGCTGTTCGAGCGCGATGAAGATTATAGCTGTATTTGACTGAGCTGTCATCCGAAAGTGTACATCTTTCAAGCCCGTGCGGTAGTTCACCCAATTGATTTTTAAACCATCGGCAGATGGAACGGGGCTCATGTAGCGACCGAATGTAGTCCAAAATTCTTCGCGCAAGCGCGCAGCCTCATCGCGTTTGAACATTAAAAAAGGATATACTTATTTAAAGTTAGTAGAATTATTTCTTCAGAATTTTAAGAGGTTTCTCGCCATCAATTTGCAACGTATAAAAGCCGGGAGATAAAACGGATAAATCGAATGTGTAGTCGAGCAGTTGGCCACTGATCACCTGCTTACCTGAATTATCATAGATGGCAAACAAATTTCCAATTAAGTTTTTAGATGGAAAAAGTGTAATGCTTTTATCGGTAGGATTCGGTGCAACGGTCGTTTCTCCATAGGCATTCGTTTCAAAAATGATGGATGCGTAATCCGGTTTTACACTAGGACAGTTAATGTGAACCCGAACTTCATATTTGGTGGCAGGCCGCAGTCCTTCTAATAACTGTGTGGTCTCCGGTGATGTGATTGTTTGCCAAGTGCCGCTTCCGGCAATTGAATAATCAACGGAGTAGGGAACACCTTCAAATGAATCGCTCCAATAGAGTAGCGTACTTGTCTGTGTAATTTTGCTGGCAATCAAACTAAAAGGATAGTAGCAAACGGTGGTGAAGCCTGACGAAATGAAAACTTTTTCTTTTGTACAATATGGAGCTACGCGAACATAGTAACTTGTGCCCGGGCTTAACCCGTTAATAGTATAGGAGGTGGAGCTCGTTTCTATTGTCGTTTCCGATCCACTTGGTAGGAGAGCGTAACTTACAGTATACTTGCCTGTATTGCTTTCATCTACCCAGCTTACCTCTACACTAAAGGGAGTAAAAACATCTAGTGATAGGGAGGAAACTTTTGGACAAGGTGTGGTGAACGATGTGGAAAGAAATTCCGAATCAAAATTTGAACAGTTAAATCGTCCACGCACGAAATAAGTTTTTGCCGGAATCAACGGAAACATGGAGCCATTATCGCCAACTAAAGTCCAGTTGCTGTTGTCCGTGCTATATTCTAGATTAACAGGGCCCGTGTAGTTGCTCGTCCAGTTTACTGTAGCAGAGTTGTATTGTAGATCGGAAATTGAAATGGAAGTGAGACTAGGGCATATCGTAGTAAACTGCTTATACTTAAATTCAGTCATGAAATTGCAACGACCACGAAAGCGAATATCGTATGTTGTGCCTGGCAGCAGATTATTAATTTGAGTGATATTGTAATAATTACTATAAGGAAGAGTTGCCCACTCATTTTTATTGGCTATGGAATAGCCAATTTCTAAAGAATTAACACCATCGGCTGTCACACTCACTGATGTTGCATTAATACTATTGACTGAAAAACTATTTGTGTTTGCACAGTCAGCTGTAAAATTCCTATAATAATACTCCGTAAAACCATCAAAGCATTTGGCCCTGACTCTCATGGTATATGTTACCCCATATTGTATTGAAAATGTGGGTGAGGCGACCGAAAACCAGTTGTTTGAGCCTGCCACGGAATAATCAATCTGATATTGATCTAATGTGGTGTTCGCGGGTACACTGACTGTTGCTGTATAGAGGGACGTACTCAATTGTACAAACGAAGGATCCAGACATTGAAAAGGCTTGTTTTGCCAAATCTCCATCTTGTTGCCATCATATTGATTGTAATTATATGTGTAGGCCGCAATCACTTCTGGACGGCCATCCCCGTTTAAGTCACTGATATTTAATTTCGTATTCGAAATGCCCATGCCGGTGATCTCAAATGGCAGACCATACTCAAACACTTGTTCAAAAGAAGAATTGGATAATGATTCATGTGAGCCATTATTATTTTTGATGAAAAGTGATTTTCGATTTTTAAGACCAACTATCAAATCAACTTTCCCATCACCATTCATGTCGCCAGCCTTTACCTGCAAGGCAGCGTATCTATTTAAAGCCGCTTGGTTTGTAAGCACAATGTTGGATAGATTACTTTTATTTTCTGTAAATCTTAAATAACTGGTATCATAGGATGAGTAAGCAATCAAATCTTTCCAGCCATCCTGATTCAAATCATTGGCATTATACTTTACAGTTTGACGCATCAATGGATCTTCAATTGATACTTCCACAAATTCAAATGCCCCTGGTTGTTTAGTTTCATTTTTAAGAATCGGCACCTGTGTGTGATTAGTGGCGCCTATTATTAATTCGGGGCTACCATCATTATTAAAGTCGGCAGTACTGATACTATTCGGATAATAGGGAAGTGTGATAGAATTTTGATAAGAAAAATTTTCGGCTGACAACGAGCTTGTTGGTTTTTGATTGCGAATGAAATCAATAGTTGTAGAGCCGAATGTAAAGGAGTTCATGGTGGCAACATCGATGCGACCGTCTTGATCGAAATCTGCAAATACAGCATCAAAGAAGCCCCTAGTCGGCACATCGATTGGAGAGCCGAAGAAAAGGAATCCGGGTACTGATAAATTAGGGTAAATCCGAAATCCTTTTGAATAAGTTCCAATAGCATCTTTAAGACCATTTCCATCCAAATCGACTAACCAACGAATTGGATTGGATTCAACGTTAAATACATTTCGCACAAACGATTCAATTGTAATATCTTCTCCATGATTTACATTTTGATAAATGGAGAAACCCGGAAAGTGAGATGCGACAATATCTGGTTTCCCATCACCATCCATATCTTCCACCCATGTTTGATCGATATATACATCTTTAATTCCAACCCGAAGACTCAAATCATTTTTTGTAAAATCGCCATTAAATGTTGGTACAAATTCCTGTATTGACTCTGTTCTTAATCCCGATTGTGCGTCAAGTAATGAAATAGATCCAAACGTTGCGCCATTGGGTACTTTCACTTTCAATTGCGTTGCACTTCCTGATACCACTTCGGCTCGCGTGGCACCGAAGCTCACCACATTTTTATCAGGGGATAAATTAAAGTTATCACCTATAATTGTTACTTCTGCGCCTACCCTGGCAGCAATCGGAGTGAAGGAAAGAATGACGGGTTTATCAGCTGTAAAGAAATCGAGTTGACTTGTAACTTTTTTTGCAAAAGCATTGGTGGCAATTAGTTTATAGTAATAAGTTTTTCGGGGTTGCAGATTATTGATGGTGGCTGAAACATTTATAAATTCTGTAGTATCTGAAGTAAAGTAAGTTGATGAGATCTGCCCCAGTTCGGGTGTCAATCCGTATTCAAAATAAAAAGATGTAACGAGGCTGTTTGGATTGATCTGGCCATACAAAGTGGCGGTTGTTTCTGTAACATCTACCGTGTTCAATATAGTAACAAGAGGTGCCAGTGAAATGGTAGTAAATTCTATATCTGAATAAGAGCTTCCATTTTCGTTAGAAGCCACTAATCGTAAATAATAATGCGTTTCACTTTTCAAACCAGTTAAGATTTCGTCTACTTTATCTATGTAAGCTGTACTGTTTGTTGAGGTCCCAAGGGAGGGTGTAGTTCCATACTCGAAATGATAAGTTGGATTGGGCCCTCTGGGGGAAAAATTACCTTTAATTTTTACAGTAGTTGCCGTGATATCCGATAACTCTAATTTGTTAATAATCGGCTCATCGATCACACCAACCGCATCCCACGCATTTACTACTTGTTGATAGATAGATGAATTTTTGCCATAGAGATCTTCGGTAGCTAATAATGAACCAACACGACTATCCAGATAATCGGAATAAGAACCTAGATATTCCGTTAAGTTGCGATAGGCAATTTGAGTAGCCGCATCCATACCAATCGAGGCAACAGTGTAGCTCACTGCATGATCATTCACTCCGCTGCCTCCTTCGCACAGCAGATAGTACCAAAAATTCTGTACACCAGAATTGGTATGAACACCTCCATTATCCTCATAACCGGAATACCACAAGTTACCAAGCCATGTATCAGGTTGATTTTTGAAATTGGGATTGCTGAAATCTCGCAAGCCACCGGGGCGGAAATATTTTGCCAATTGCCATGTAGCAGTGTCACCAAATGTGTCAAACTCAACGGCTTTAGCCATAATATCAGAAAAGGATTCATTCAATGCGCCCGATTCTCCGGAATATGATAGTTTAGCTTCATATTGTGTAACACCATGCGTCAGTTCATGACTAACCACATCCAACTCCACCAGTTGATTATACCGATTGGCTTCTCCGAAGGCTAATATTTTTCCATTCCATAATGCATTGTCATAAAACTCGCCAATATGAACATACGATTTTATTTCGCTGCCAAAGTTATCAAAGCTATTGCGACCATGTTTATTAAAGTAATACTCGTATGCTTTTTCAGCCGCCCAATGAACCGACACTGCTGACTTTTGATAAGGATCATCGTAGCTGTTGTTCGGAGAATAGAAGTAGGAAGCATTGGTATATTGGAAGAATAGAATCAAGGCGATGATATGTACATATTGAAAATCGTAAGTTCCAATCTTCCCGCCATTTTCAGTCAACCCATATAGGTGTGAGGAGGAACTGCCTTCAAATTTTTCTACTTGAATAGTTTGCGTTCCGTAGTAATTCGTAATGCCCGTGCCCGTGCCATATGGAAGAGGAGGTGTTGTTTCCTTATGATTGAAACAGTCTTGCACCAGACTTACTTTGTTGATCACTTGTCCGCTACGTGCATCGATGGAAATTCTCCAACGCTCAATCAGCGATACATCGATATCGAAAACATATGCGATCGAAAAACTTTCTGGAGTAAAAGTAAAATTCTTGGATACCACCACTCGATTACCTTGTCGCACAGTAGTGTCTTTTGTTTGAAGATGTTTAACGGCCAATTGAAAAGCTTGTGCTTCGCTCAATCTTGTTTCGATATCGATGTTCATTTTTCGGACCGCTTTGCCATTGGCCGATTTTACAAATCCATCCTTCTCGTGCATGCGATAACCCATGCCATTAATAGCAATGCCTTTGTAGTATTGTTGTAAGAAGCGATGATGCATTCCGAGTTGATCGGTAGATGACTCGGTTTCTGCAAAAGAGTATTCAGCCGGAATGTTAAAGTAGGTGCGAATGTTAGCGATAAATTCAGAAGAAGAAACTGTGCCTTCTTTAAACCGGATAGCGCGTGGTGGCTCATCGGTATTACCATAATACACAGTGCCATTTTCAGTTGGTGTGGAGCTGATGGCCTTTGCCACCGGGCTCGATTTTTTTTGAGCCACAAGTGAATTGGCACAAAGGCCAATAGTCAATAATAGAATGATTCGTTTCAACATACCCACGTTACTTTCAAAAAGAAATGACAGATCTATTTAATAATATGCACCCAACTTTTGCAAGTGGCAAAATCTCCTACTTTCAGATGGAAATAATACACACCCTCAGATATCCCCTTGCCAGTCCAGTCATTGTTATAATTCGCGGATTCAAATACTTGATTTCCCCAGCGATCGACTACCGTTAATTGCACAGGTATGCCAACATCAGATGGTGCTAATTGATCTTTGCCAAAGAGAACTTCGAACTGATCGTTATATCCTACTGTCGCTTCGGGTGTAAATACATTGGGCACAAACAACGAATAGATAGGAAGAGTCATGCTTTCTTCGCTCGGGCAAAATTGCTTTTGGGCTGTGAACTTAACAGGGTAATGTCCATCCTGTTTGTATACATGCTGCAAAGCTGTTTCTTCTGAAATGGTGCCATCGCCAAAATCAAATCGGAATACAACCCCATCCACTGGCGGTGTCAAATTTTGCACAATTACACTAGGGCGATCGCTACAGTTACCGTCCAACCGATGACTCCATTTCAATTCCACTTTACTGATCACGGTGATTTGAACCGTATCCGTATTTTTACATCCATGCGAATCAATGGTATTTAAAAAATACTTGGTGGTAGTTTTCGGTTGAACGACTGGCGAAGCGCTGGAAGATGCAAAAGATCGATCGGCCGTAAACCAATCGTAAACACTTGCACCGGGTGCGACTAATGTGTGCGATGTGCCTTCGCAGATTTGAAAATCAGCTTCAGCTTTTACGGTGTTTCGATAATAATTAATTACTTTAATCACCGAGTCAGCTTTGTTACACGTATTTGGGTTTATCGCTTTTAGCTTTACGCGATAGGCACCTTCTTGTTCAAAATCTCCGATGATGGAAACTGTATCCGTTTTTGTTTGTGGTACTTTTGTGCCATTATCAAAATCCCACAAATAACTTTCTGCATTGTTTCCTTGATTCTTGAATCGGATCAACTCT
This sequence comes from Cyclobacteriaceae bacterium, assembly GCA_013140555.1. Taxonomy (GTDB): domain Bacteria; phylum Bacteroidota; class Bacteroidia; order Cytophagales; family Cyclobacteriaceae; genus ELB16-189. Next base: position 9,402 of record JABFSO010000171.1, read on the forward strand.
GGATAACAGACGTTATTAAATCCAGGTCTTGAAAAATTGATGTCGTATGTTTGAAAAGCAGCGCGTACATTTTTTACAACACCTATCAGCACGGTATCTTTTTTAGAGCACCCGTTCGCATCGACAGCGCTTATGTAATAAAAGGTTGGTTCATTTGGTTGAACAAATGGTGAAGCCAATGATGACGAAAAGCTTCCATCGCTGCTCGTCCATTGATAGGTAGCTCCACCGGATGCCGTGAGCTGATGATTTTTCCCTTCACAAATAATCGCATCAGGGCCTACAATTAAGTTGGGGTAAAGGTAATTAATGATTCGTATCGTGGAGTCGGTTTGACTACACGTGCTCAGGTCTGTAATTTTTAGTTTTACTCGGTATTGCCCGGTAAATTTATAGCGATGCTGCAATACGCGTGGGTCCGTAGAAATTTGATTTACAATGGTACCATCACCAAAATCCCATTGTATCGTTCTTCCACCGGTGCTAAAATTTTGAAATACAATCGTATCCGGAAAGCAAACATTATTAAATCCGGGCTTCGATAAATCAATTGAGTTCGTTTGAAAAACTGCCTTAAGCGAAGATAGGTCAAACTTGAAAGCAGCATTGTTACAATTGGTGCTGAGATTTTGTCGAGATTTTGCATTCACCGTAGTGGGAAAATCAGAAGATGAGCGACCTGTGGTGTTTCCAAACCCGCAACCTGCACAAACCGCATGGTAAACGATTCCAAATTTATCAAAACGTGAGGTTCCACCATCCACATGGGTTTTAGAAGAATTGCCGCCCAGGTAGGTGGAGTAAACCAAAGTAGAGGCATCGCCATTCAAAACCATAAAATAGAAGTCAGAACCTCTGCTTGTTTTTTGAAAAGCATCGTTGGTTATGGGCATATCAAAAGTATTAGAATTCCAATAGTTAAGATCGGAATTGACAAAACCGCCCCAGCCGGCTAAATAAATATTATCACAATCATTTACTAAAAATGCGGTAGGCGAAATGTTTGGCCTGACTAACCCATTCGCAGAACCTGAACCAAAGACAGTCGAAAATTCCAGCGTGCTTAAATCAGCAGAAAATTTTTGTACAAACTGCCCGCTGTTTGGATTATTGTAAACTCCTGGTGTCACGGGCATTTGTCCGGCAGTTTGCCCATAACAAAATATATTTCCATTGGCATTGAGATCGATAAAGTACACTTGATCGAATGAGACTGTGCCGGTGAAGGTGGCATTGAGCACAGCACTACCATCTGGTGCGATGCGTGCAATCCAACCGTCAACAATTCCGTTGAATACGGTTTGATACGAACCTGCCGTAACCGGAAAATCTACGCTTGTTGTTCCCCCAGCTAATACAATGTTATTATTATTGTCAAACTTAATGGAGTATGCAGCATCAAAACCTGACCCACCAACGTAGCTCGACCAAATGACAGAAGATAAATCGGACGAAAGTTTAGCAACTACTCCATCCGTTGTTCCATTGTTGAACGAATTATCAAATCCATTTACTATTGGAAAGTTTGGAGACCCAGTAACCGAACTGATGTACACATTACCTGCATCATCGGTTATTACATCACCACGCATTTCATCTCCATAATTTACTACCAATGGCCCACCCGATTGTTTGGGCAAATTCAAACCGTCATTGCCAGATCCGCCCAAAAACGTAGAACCCACTAAACGATTTCCTGTACTTGAAAAACGAGTGAGTACGATGTCCCATACATCACTGGTGCCTAATACACGATTATTGATAGGGACGCCAAAGTTAAATGTGTTATCAAATGCATTTGCGCTAACTGGAAAATTGGAGGAGCCAGATATGCCAAGGACAATCAAGTCTCCAGTCGCTTTATCAACCACTAAACTTTGAGGAGAGTCGTTATTACTACCTCCAAGCAATGTTGCATATAAAAACTTTGTTCCAGCCGAATCATATTTAATGATGGCCATATCAAAACCACCATTATTAGCAGGTTGAAATGCTCCGGTTGTAGTTGGAAATGAGCCGCCTTGATTCAAGTTGGTAACCCCAGCCGAATAAAGGGTGCCATGTTCACCGGGTGTGGCAGTGCTTCCCCAGTTGTCGGCTGTAGATCCAGAATAAGTTGAAAAAATAAGAAGCGGATCAATGACTAAAGTTCGGCATTCGTCATAATCATCGGGAAATGAAAATGTGATCAGATTGTTTTGCAAGCGATATTCGGTAGCAATGGTGTGCTGATCCAGCTCAGTTTGTTGATAGGAAACTGGTTTTAATTCAGTTAAAGTGCCCACCGAGGTTTTGATTTGCAGGGTGCCAAATATTTTTTCAACAGCATCTACTCCGTTGTATTCAATTTTGATCTGCGATGGATCAGCTTCGGGCTGCACAATGAAATCATACTTGAGATTGTTGCCTTTAGAGGAAACCCGAAAATCGATTCCATCATATACATTCTTATAAGTTACAGTGGCATACGCCAAAGCATTGGATGCCCATCGGCACGAATCGCTTCCAAGAAAATAATTGTAATATCCATCCAGTTGATTTTCTACAACGGGCTTCGCATTGGTATTTGCACCGATCAGATTGATTCGAAAGAAGTGGCCGTTAATACCTTCGTTTGATTCATGTCCGTCCGATTCATTGATGTCGCCATGTGATGCTAGATGGCGCTCTTCCATTTCCTTCATATCCAGCAGCAAAACTGAAAACCCGGTGGCAGAAACACCCACGCGCCCGCCCGGTACTTTTGCCTGAAAATCGATGACATCACTCCACTGGCCTTTGTTTTGGATGAATTTTAATTCAGGATCATTTTGAGCCAAAACATGAAGTGAAACGAATAGAAGCAAAAAGGTAAAACGCATAGATTACAAAGGTACTAAATTATGACTTTTCATAAGCAGGTTAATGCCTATGATGACAACTGCGTGTTTCCGGCAGATAAATTAGTTGACACCTGTTCTGGTAACGATGAAAAGACTTCATACTTCTTTAGGAACACCCACACCTATTATAGAAGTAACATTTCCATAATGTTTTCTTTTTTCGATTTGTAAATAACATAGAATTTTTAAATACTCCGCTAGTTAATTCTTTGCAATTGTTCGTTCTATTTCGGATAATTGACAGATCTAATTGCAAAAAGAAATTTGAGACTCGTCAAGCAAATAAAACTCTATTTTCAAGAGGGCAACTCGGACAAGGTTTATGAAATAGATCTGTGCGAATCCGGTGATGGATACATTGTCAACTTTCGATATGGTCGCAGAGGTGCATCGCTGAAAGAAGGAACAAAAACAATTTTTCCGGTAGCACTGCCGGAAGCTGAAAAAGTGTTTGCGGCCTTGGAACAGGAGAAGCGCAAAAAGGGATATACCGCTGCAGGTGAAGCACCATTGGTGATTTCAGCCATTCCGCGAACTACTTCCAGCGGAAATGATAAGAGACGAAAGGCAATTCTTAAAATTCTGAAAGTAGCAGCTGCTGGTGAAGAGCTCGAAACATGGCGACTTTCGCGTGTAATTTGGAGAGCCGGTGATCTAAAACTGAAAGAAGCAATTCCTTCAATTCATAAATTAACAGACACTTCAGATCCTTTTACGCTGTATTCGATCGTGTGGGCTATTGGCCGGTGTGGCTCTGCAGCAGATGTTCCTTTATTAAAGTCACTGCAGGCAAAACCAGCGTTGCCACAACATATCAAGCAGTTGATTATAGAGGTTTTATTAAAGCACGCGGAAGGACAAGAAAAAGAGCAGTTACTAAATCAAATCCTCGGAGGCTTGCCATTGCCTATTCAAAAAAAATGTTCAGGAGAAAAATTACAAACTACTGAACAAACAATTGCGCGAATATTTGTTTGAACTGAAAACCACTTCCAACGAATACCTGGTTAACCTCTATCAACTTTCTCGTCAAGATCAGTCGCTGCATAAGGTGCTCTTAGCTATTCTGGAAGATGTGCCATTGGCTGCCAATTATTTCAAGCACATTCGTCATATTTTCAAGACGTCTGAAATGCTGGAAGACTATGCTACCTATGCGGTGATCGCAAAAAATATTGAAAAGCGCCCGGGTAATTTTGGTTCTTTCTATTACGAACAAGGTCAAAGACAGAACAGTGCATTTACAAATACCACCAAGGGCTACCTGACTTCACGCGTGTTGCGTTTTCTTCGCAACTATGGAGAAATGGGTGAGCCAGCCTATACTGAATTAGCTTCGGAATTGTTGTTGGCATTTCGCGATGATCAGGATGCAACCAAACCGTATCAAACGGCTGATGTCAGTTATCACTACAACTCGACCACTCGTACACATATCCGAGAGGAGAAGATAACCCATTTTGACAGTTATGCTCCTTTTCAAGCGTTTAACTCTATACTTTATAAGAACAGCGCACGCTATCTGCCTGGCAAACAAGCATGGAAGTGTATAGCACCATTTGTTCCATGCAACCCCACACCCACTTCGCGTGAAGAAGCGTATCCACATCTGTGGAGTAAAGCTCCGGAAGAAATTATCGCTTTGCTTGCCAACAGTAAAGCAAATCGAGTGCATGAATTTGCATTGAAAGTTTTTACTGCCAATCCAACATTCGAAGCGCAAGTTGAAATGCAGCATGTCGTTCAATTTGTGCGTGCGCCATTTTTGTTGACACAACAACTCGGGTTGACCCTGGCAAGAAAAAAATTCGATCGGTTAGATCCCAACAAGGAATTGTTGATTGCCATGTTGGAGAGTAGTCTGGCAGAAGCACGTGAGCAGGCATTTACATGGATCGACAACGAACGGAAACTATTACTGAGCGATGCCGAATTTGTTGTCAGAATTTTGCTGGTAACAAGAAAAGAAACACATGAGTGGATACGCTCCTTCCTTGCTTCTATTAATCTGGCTCCGGCTCAGAGTGAATTGATCGCAGCCAAGCTGATTACTCACCTGATCAGTATGGAAATTGAAACGGAAGAAGACCGATTGCTGCTCCGTCAGTTATCTGATACTTTGGTGAATGTGTTCTCCTCCACATTGCGCAACATTCACCTGCAGGTCATTCGCGATATGTTCGCGAATCCTTCCGAAGAAATACACGCACTGGCCGGAAAAATTTTGTTGAAGCATGAAACAAAAGCAGAAGATTTGCCAGGCGATTTCCTTGCGTTACTTCTGCAATCCGGAAATTCGTATACACGCGGCATCGGGCTATCGTTACTCGGTCAATTTTCAGATGCAGCATTGCTGGCCAAAAAAGAAGTATTGATTAGCTTTTGCATTTCACCTTTAGAAGATGTTCGCAGTGCTGTCCGACCAATCATCTTCCGTTTGGTGCAATCAACACCCGACTTTGGTATTACGCTGATTGATCTTTTTGTACCCGCTTTTTTGATGAAAGAATCCTACGAAGGATTGCACGAAGATTTATTGAGTTTGTTGGCCAATGAGTTGAGCGGCAGCTTATCGACCATCTCCAAAGAGCGTTCATTACGATTGTTGCATTCTAAGTTCAAGTCGGCTCAGCAATTGGGTTGTATCTTGTTGAAGAAAAATATCAAGGAAGAAGAACTTACTGTAGCTGAGTTGGTGAAGATGGGCAACAATCCTACACAAGAAGTACGAATTTATGCGTGGGAAGCTTTCAAGCGAAGTAAAGAGAAAGTTCGGGCAGAAAAAGAAGAAGCTTTGAAACTGACCGACTCTTCTTGGGATGATACCCGCATTTTCGGATTCGATTTTTTCAGAGAACAGTTTTCAGAAAATGATTGGAATACCGAATTGCTGGTAATGCTTTGTGATAGCGTGCGCGAAGATGTGCAAGCTTTCGGTAGGGAAATGATTACCCGATTTTTTGTGGCCGATCAGGGCACCGACTATTTATTGAAGCTCAGCCAACATCCAAACACGAACGTGCAGTTGTTTACCACCAGTTACTTAGAGCAACATGCCACCGATAACTACGAGGTACTTCAATCATTAAAACCTTACTTTATCACGCTGCTCTCACAAGTAAACAAGGGACGCGTTGCCAAAATAAGAGTAATGGAATTTTTGCGGAAAGAGGCGCTGAAGAATGAGACTAACGCACATTTTGTTTTAGAAATACTCAAGCGTGTTTCAGCTTCGGTGGCGATTGCCGAAAAGGCACAATGCATAGCGCTGATGCGCGACATACAAAGTCATTTTGCTGCATTGCAGTCGTTGCTCATTGTCAAACCCTATTCCGACTACATAAAAGCCTAGTCCATGGAGTTTAACTACAAGTTTAAAGGAGATACTTCAGTTGGGGGCAATGCCCATGCAACGAATATGAGTTTTGCTCCCGATGTATTGCGCGATCCTACGTATTTCTCTGGCTACCTGAACAAGCACATTCCATTTCGCGAAGCTATTTCAGCGCTGCATGATATTGTGGTTTCTGATTTTCGATTTAAGCCAAAAGATAAATCAGATTATAAAGCGTGGGCGCAACAACAGGAAGATATTTGGTTGGCCGAGTACATTCGCAGTTCGGCAGATGTTGAACTTAAGTTGAAAGGTTTACGCGAAGAACTCGAAGTGATCCGAAAACAAAAAGATGAAATCAGCGGCCCGTTTTACAAAGCAAGAAAAAAATATTTTGACTATCTCTATTCCGCCAACCGCGATGCATGGATTGTATTAGATCCTGTTATTACTGTGCATCCCGATGAATTGTTCTTTGAATGTTTTAGTCAGGATGAATCATCGTATGGTAAGTTAGGATGTAACTACAATGTCTTTAATAAATTGAGTGAGTTCAAGTGTGGTACTACTAACATTGATTACTCCTCAGACTTGTATCAGGAGTTCCAAAAGATTCGTGAGTATAAAGAAACGCACTTTGCCATTGACCCTTCCGGATTTGAAGTGCAAACCTCCCGAGAGGAAAGTTACAAAGAAGTGAAGATTGATGTGCCTGCCAGTTGGGTGCGCGGCTTTTTGCAGGTAAGTTCAGCAATGACGCTTCCGGCTGCCAAATTTGAATTGCATCCGATGGATGTCTACAATATTTGTTTTATGCTTCGTAGGCATAAGGAGAAAGAAGGCCCCCGCTCGATTCGTTGGATATTGAAACCCGGTGAGCCGGTGAAACTTGTTTTCGAGCCGTGGAATTTTGAAGTAAAATGTCCCCGCTCCATCTTCACTGGAAATGAAGCGCGCGAAATTCGGATTTGGGGAAGAAGAAGATTGCTCTTGCTAGAGCGATTGATTCCGATTGCCCAGTCATTTCATGTGGTGCTTCTCGGTTCTGGTCTACCTTCATTTTACATCGCAGATTTAGGTGACATGAATTTCACGTTGGGGCTTTCCGGCTGGACGGCAAACGATTGGTCGCGATTGGGTAATTTTGATTTGCTCGCACCGCGTCAACAAACGGATAGCATGACTATGCAAAAAGTGTATTCCGGATTGCGGGAAAAATGGGTTGAAAAACCAGAGGTTCTTGCTACACGCTTGCAGTTAGATCAAAGTGTGGTGCTCGGAGCGCTTGCCGCGTTCACTCAAACAGGTCGTGTAATCTATGACATTAACCAAAACGCTTACCGTATTCGAGAGTTATCGCGTGAAGCATTGCCGATGGAAGAGTTGCGCTTTGCCAATCCTCGCGAGGATGCGGCCACCCGTTTTGTGCTAACTAACAATGTAATCAATAGGTCAGCATCGGTAGCTTCCGATGGCATAACAAAACTGAATGGAACCGTGCGCGATAAGGATCAAGCTTTTCAGGCAGAGTTGATCATTGATAAAGACGAGCGAGCGTTGAAGGGGAAATGTACGTGCAATTTTTACCAACAGAATAAAATGATGCAAGGCCCATGCGAACACATGTTGGCATTGCGAATAGCGCAGCGAGAAATGAAGTAAAGTATTTTTGAAATTATAAATATTAAAATTAGTTTTAACCTGGTAGCAGACGAGGGTATTAAGACTTGCAACCCGGGCGGTGTATCACCGTCCTTGTACACAGCTTGCTAACGCGCCACTGGCCCGTTCTTAACTGTGCGATCCTGCAACCTACACACTATTTCCGGTGCGAATTCCGGGAATTGAAATAATGTGTAGGTTGCGTCTCGCTGGAGTTGACCGCTCCAGTCCTGAGTATGACGAAGTGTACCCTCGCTGCTACTTTTTTTATGACCTATGGCCGATTCACAATCTACGCGTCAGCAATTGTACGATCGAATTAAGAATTCTTCGAAAGACGCGGTCGTGCTGGAAGAAATGAAGCGTCTGGGCTTCTGGGCAAAAAATGAAAGTGCGCCATCGTTACCGGAAATTCTAATTCAGAAAGAAGCGGCACTCGTTCAAGAGTTGCGACAACTGACAGAACAGCAGCAAAAATTAAAAGACAAGCAACAACTATTAAAAGAAGTTCGCAAAGCGCGATTGGAAAAATCACGCGCGAAGCGCGAAGAAAATAAGAAACTCCGAAAAGAAGCTCGCGAAGCAAAGGCAGCGCGGTGGAAAGAGAAGAAAGAAAAAGATATTGTTTACTTAGGTGCAGATGTATCAGGGGGATTATCGCATACAGCCAGTGATGCAACTTTGCTCGGCAAACATCAGTTGCCAATTTGGAATTCGATAGAAGAGCTCGCTCGCGACATGAAAGTAAAAGTGGGCGAGTTACGATTTTTAGGATTTAACCGTGCCGTCAGCAAAGTCAATCACTACAAGCGGTTTTATATTCCTAAAAAAACGGGAGGCAAGCGTTTAATCTCTGCACCGATGCCTCGTTTGAAAACTGCTCAAACTTGGATTTTAGAAACCATACTGAATAAAGTAGCACCAAGTGAGCAAGCGCACGGCTTTGTGTTGAAGCGCTCAATCGTGAGCAATGCATTGCCACACGTAAAAGCCGATGTAGTGATCAACATTGATCTAAAAGATTTTTTCCCTTCGATTCATTACCCGCGCGTGAAGGGTGTGTTTCAATCACTCGGATATTCGGAACAACTGGCCACACTTTTTGGATTGATTTGTACAGAACCGGATTGCGATACGGTGGAGTTGGATGGGACTACGTACTATGTTTCGAACTCGGAAAGATTTTTACCGCAGGGCGCACCCACCAGTCCTGCTATTACCAATATCCTTTGTCGCAAGTTAGATGCACGGTTAAAAGGC
>JABFSO010000257.1 GCA_013140555.1 Cyclobacteriaceae bacterium
AGGTAGAGTAGCGGTAGTAATAAAGTGAGATTCCCAGAATTGTTTGCTCCTCCTCAGCAACAAAAAAACCATACAATGGCCTATCTCCAAAACCATCTCTTTCCATTAAGGCAACTGTGTTAGTCACTTCTTTCAATGACTTTTCATACTCTGCCAACTCCTTCACCAAAGCCAATACTTGTGGCAAATCTTCTTTTCGTCCTTCTCTTATCTTGATCATAAACTGAAATCAATAAAAAAGGCTTCCGAATGGAAGCCTTTTCTGTTGTTAAATTTAAAGGATTAATATTCCCAAAGGTTGTGCTCTTTCTCCATCATCTTCATTTCCTCTTCCCAACGAGCAAACACAGACTCTCCGATAGTACGTCCATTCATTTCATAAACTTGTTGAATAGTTCGGTCATCCGGGTTTTCTACCTTTTCAATCACACCATGGAATAATCTTAATTTGAATGCATCTACAAAAGTCTTGTTTTCAGATGGATTATAGCGGTTCCTCCACTGAACCTTGTCTCTTTCATCTAAATCCTTGCTGTGAGCTGCCTTTTCAATCAACTTCACCAAATCCTTGTAGTACACATAGCCTTTTGGATTGTAGTTACCATCCTTCTCTACGATGATACCTACATATAAGATATCATAATAAAGGCGAGATCTTCTCTTATCAAAAATCACATCTTCTACGATCTGCAATTCTTTGATTTGAGCAGGTTGAAGAATTTCCGTTTGATTTCCCGACAATTCCCACCATTGGGTGTCTGTTGGGAGGTGACCTGAATTATCATTTCTAGAGGAAATATAATTCTGACCCTTGTATGAAACTTCTTCACTAGCTACATAATTCTTAGTTGCTTCGTAAGCGGGAGATGCCACAGCAGCATTTAAGACTAAAACCTCATCTGGCGTCTTAGCTGCTTTAACAGAGTCACCATCATAGGCAATCAAGCTGCCATTTCTAATGGCTTTTATAAGAAATGCTCCAATGTCAGATTTTGCTGATTTAAATCCAGCATTTTGTTTCTCTAACAAGTTTACATTTCTCCATACCCTGAAACGATACAATTGCTCGTAGAAAGGTATTTTCTCAACCGAGTTAGGGTTGATAATGGTATCTCTTTGGGAGTATCCATTGATAATAAAGCCAAGACACAAAAGAACTACACTAATTATCCTCATTTTCATGCATTAAATCTATTTTTATAAGGTCACCTGATATCGCAAAAGCGATGTCACCAATCTTATCTGCCCATAATATAGGAACCTTCCAATTTTGCATTAACTGGTTTGTTATCTGCATCACTTGGATCCCAAGTCGAACGTACTACCTGAACGTTAAAGATTGAAAAACTATCTCCAGGACGTAATCCATATTTCGTCAATTCTATAGTTCCAGAGTTCAACGTGATTGGAGTCTTACCTGTAATTTGCAGTGTCATGCTGGTTATGCGGTAGCTGGCATCCTTAGCATTCTGTCTTTTGAAGTTATCGTCTGTGATATCTGGTACAAACTTAACAATTGACGTTCCAGGAGGGATACCTTTTTTCACATCATAATCTCCATTACCTACCATCAATTTCGCAGAAGGCTTAGGTACTTCCTTTGCCTTAAATTGCTTCGTGTCGATCTTTATTCCACCAACACTAACACTAACATTCATTTGAGGTCTGGTTGGGATCAAAACAAACTTACCAGGACCTTGTTGAATTACTTTTCCTTGATCGCCAGGAACTGATAGGCCAATTCCAGAAGATTCAGTCATACCTTGAACACTTACTGTAACCTCGTTACCGCAATCTAAATACAAAGTGCTCGCACCTTCTGATTCGAACTTAGCAACAGGACGTATAACATTGTATTCGATATTTTGCTCGATTGGTGGACGATTAGGGATGACAATTTTCACTGGATAGCTCATTTTTGCAATACCACTGTTATCATAATTGGTAGCACTGGCTGTAAACTTAATTTTTCCCATCTTAATTTTTATGCCCGGAGAAATCTGTACTTCTTCAATTTTTACAGATTCGTTTCCTTTGAACATAACAGGGTCTACACCTGAAGCAGCACCAGCAACAAATAAATCACCTTCGTATGGGGTACCGGCAACAACACTATTTGATTGTGCTCTCACCATTGGAACCAAAAGGTCTACTTTATAAACTGTACCTTCTGTTAAGTTAAACAATTGAGTGAGGGCCGCTCTTTCATACTCCAAAATCTCCGTTTGCATTTGAGTTACATAAGCTATTGCTCCCATGGTTGGAGTGCCATGGAATGCGAAAATAGGGTATTGTTGTGCTTTTAACTCTTCTTTTGCATCCTTGAAGCTCTCATACTGTCCGGCAGTCTTAGTAATGTTACCAAATGGTTTATCTGATTTCATGATGCCGTTTAACTGACTAACATGGTCATTCAGTCTCTTTTCAAACTCAACAGCTAAACTGGGGCCATTTTTATCGTTTAGCATCAATTCATCAGCATGATGTGTATCCTGAACTTTATCTTTTAGAGGTTGGCCATCTTTATCAGTGCCCATCTTCTTCTTGATTTCGTCCATATAAACTAAAGTAGCCTTTGTCAGTGCGCGCACCTTCTTGGCTTTATCTTTCGCATCATTGACTTCAGCACTGCTTACTGTTGACTTCTCTATATTCTTTAATAGTTCATCGTTAGATAAATCACTATCCTTAACGAGTTCTACCAGAGTCTCGTCTATGATGGCAAATTTCTCAAGTACTGCACTACTAACGTTAAGAGCCAAAAGGGCTGTTAACACCATGTACATCATACCGATCATTTTTTGCCTGGGCGTTTCCTTACCACCTGCCATGTTGAATTAGTTTAAATTGTTATAAACAAAACCTAATCAATATCTCTTAATTAGTTGCTGCCTTTCATTGCAGTCAACATGCTACCATACACTTTGTTCAAAGCAGTAAGGTTGTTAGTCAAGCTACCCAACTCAGAAGTGAACTTAGCTGTGTTATCTCCAACTTTAGATAATCCTTGCATAGCACCAGTTAAGCTTTCGTAGAACTTGTTCATGTTTTTCACATGAGAATCTGCATCCTTCAATTCCATTTCATAAATGGTATTCAATGAAGCAAGGTTCTTAGTAACCGCTTGTACTTGTTTGTGGTATTCGCTGGTATCTTTAGAAGCATCAGCCATTGCGCCAACCGCTTTCATAGCTGTTCCGTATGACTTGTTCATTTCAGTTAATGAAGCAGAAGCTGCCTGAACATTCTTTGCATAGTCATTTGTAGCGACAGCCGCATTAGAAAGATTGCTCATCTGAGAAGCTGAAGTGGCTAAGTTCGTTAAGCCTTTGCCAAGGTTATCCAGTAAGTTCTGGTCTACCTTTGCGGTTTTCAACATTTCATCAATTTTCAATAGAGGAGACTCGCCAGCAGCAGGTCTGTTGCTGATTCTTGAAGCTGTTTGGTTAACAGGTCCTTCATAGTCTTCAGCCAATTCAGGATATACTTTAGACCAATCAGCCTCTGCATGCTTCGGCTCGAAAGAACTAAGGAAGAATATAATGGCTTCAGTGCCAAGTCCTAAAATCAACATCTCGTTTGCTCCTTCCCAGTGTTGAATTTTGAAAAGTGCACCAACAATTACAACCGCTGCTCCAATGCCATATACTTTGGGCATAATGGTTGTGAAAAGTAAATCTACAAATCCGCCTTTTTTCTTTGCCATGGTTCTTTAAGATTTAGGTTATTCTGAGTTTTTTATAAATATAAGGGGTAGTTTTTAATTATTGAAATTCTGTTCCTGCAGAACGACCAAGGTTAGTCATTGCACAACGGAAGCCAATATATGCTCTTGTTGAGTCTTTATACTCATAAGTTCTGGTACCTGTTTCTAGGTAATAAGCAACGTCTTTCCACGAACCACCACGAATAACCTTGCGGGCGTTGTACTTTTCTTTTGAGTTACCTTCCTTATCGTATGCGTTTTTGTCAATAAACTGAGGGTTCAAATCCCAAACGGTAGGAACGGAAGCTGGATTGAAGTCATCTAAGCACCACTCTGCTACGTTTCCTGACATATCCACTAAACCATAATCATTAGGGAAATAGATACCTACAGGTGAGGTGTAAGCAAAGCCATCATCGAAGTAGTTACCACGACCTGGCTTAAAGTTAGCCAACATACAACCTTTCGAGTTACGGATGTAAGGGTTACCCCAAGGATACTTATTCATATCACGTCCGCCACGTGCGGCATATTCCCACTCAGCTTCTGAAGGCAAGCGGAAAGAAGGCATTGGAGGCTGGCCGCCATTTACCTGACGCCACTCGTTTAAGAAGGCTGATCTCCATTTTCCAAAGAAAGAAGCTGCTTCCCAGCTTACACCAACTACTGGGTAGTCTTGATAGCCAGGATGTTGCCAGTAATAATCAACCAAAGGATCGCCCATGTGGTGTGTAAAGTCTTTCATCCATACAGTGGTATCAGGATAATACTTTGCCATGAACTCTTGTTGGCTTACCTGAGGGAAGTTGGTTAATTGAGCACCACCTTCAGCGCCCATAAAAAAGGCTGTAAATTGTAGGTATTCGTCATTTGTGATTTCGGTCTCATCCATGAAAAGAGGACCAATTGTGATTTGCTTATTGAAGTTGATCTGCGTAGAGGCAGGATCTTCATCGGCTTGACCCATGTGAAACGTTCCGGCAGGAATTGGCACCATTCCGTAAGGAATTACCATTGACCATCCTTCTTTACGCTCAATAGTAGATTGACCTACTACTTCGCCTTGGGCATCGCCACCGCCCTTTTTGCCTCCTATGCCCAGGAGACCGCAACTTCCTACGACAGCAGAAGTTGTTAAGATTAATGCATAGTACAGAACTTTCTGAGAAACGCTTTTCTTCATAGGTTTTATGTTAGTACACTCTTTTATCCGGTTCGCTTTGTAACGAACAGACTCGAAAGTTATTCTTTTTTCGTCTTTTAATTAAACACTAGGCCACCAAATTCAATAAATTCTTAAAAAAACCAAAATTATTTGCCGATTTACTTCCTATATCTCGGTGTTCGAACCACTTTTTTGCCGCTTCCGGCATTAACTGGCAACTCGTAGCTGAGCATCAATTCGTGGGATGTAGCCTGTTTAGCAGATTGATCCTGAATAACATAGTCTAAACTGTAGCCCAGTTTTAGCGACTTATCCTTTAATAATGTATAGCCTAATAATAAGGTGGCTGATTCGGAAGAACGAAATGCGAGGCCGCCCCACATCGTGTCTTTAAAATAGGCTAGACCACCAATATTTACGGTAGTTTTTGTAAAGTCGGACTGAATAATGGTTGAGAAATGGAACTTCAGATCGAAGTTGACCTCATAAAAGTACCCGCCAGTTAAATAAGCGTGCGTTTTTAGTGCATTTCTTTGGCCTACACCAAAATCGAATGTGGAATTGATCAGATGGTTGAAGCTCAAACCCACATAGTACTTTTCTTTTCTCCAGAATGCCCCTACTGCAAAGTCGGGACGAATTTGTGATTGAGAGCCTTTTTTAGCTAGTAAAGGGTCAGTAGGGTTGAGAGGTCTGTATTCATCGAAGTTAAATGTTTGTGAAAAAATACCTGTTCGGATACCAAAACTTAATTTACTGTTTTTGATGCCTAAGTGATAAGCATAAGAAGCTTGTGCTTCTAAATTGTTTTGAGGGCCAAGTTGGTCATTAACAATATGTGCCCCAAAACCGCTATTTAATTTAAAAATGGGGGCTGAGATGGTAATTACCTGCGTAGTTGGAGCACCGCCTCCACCAGTTGTTGGTGAATAGCCTAACCATTGGCTGCGATGAATGGCTGTAAGTTTAGTAATACCCTCTACCCCTGCAAAACCAGGATTATAATAGAGTGTATTGAACATATACTGTGAAAATTGCGGATCCTGCTGAGCCTCCGTTTTTGCAGAAGCCAACATTAAAATGATCGCGGAGAGTAGGACGATTCTTTTCACAGATAAATAAACAGACTTAAAGATAATGCAAAAAAATAGACATGGGCAACTCCTTATTATTAAAGTGCAAAAAAATGTCAACCTTCTTAAAAACGTAAGGATGAAGGCTTTATTTAATTCCGTTCGCTTTTTTAATATAGAGTTCGATGGCCCCTGTCATCGATGGGGCATTGGGTAGTGGAGCTTCAATATCTAATATTAACCCAGCATCTCTCACGGCCTTTGCTGTTGTTGGCCCAAAAGCGGCCAGTCTGGTATTATTTTGCTTAAAATCAGGGAAATTGACGAACAATGAGTTGATTCCTGAGGGGCTAAAAAATGCCAGAATGTCGTAATAAACATTCTTTAGGTCGTTCAAATTGGCGGCCACTGTATGGTTAATGATCGCTTCTGTAAAAGTAAATCCGTTTTCTTTCAAAAAATCAGGTATATCGTTTTTGCGGATATCGGAGCACGGAAACAAGAACTTCTCATTTTTGTGTTTCTTGATTATTTCCAATAAGTCTTTGGTATCCTTCAGGCCGGAAAAAATTTTGCGTTTACGAATGACGATGTATTTCTGAAGGTAATTGGATGTTTGATCGGAGATGCAGAAATACTTCATATCCGCTGGCATCTCTAATTTTAGTTCGATGCAGAGTGCAAAAAAGTGGTCTACTGCATTGCGGCTGGTGAAGATAATAGCGGTGTGCTGTAAAATCTCTACTTTCTGTTTACGAAATTCCTTAGCGGGTACTGGCTCAACCTGAATAAATGGTCGAAAATCTATTTTAAGATTATACTTCTCGGCCAACTTGAGATAAGGAGAGTTTACATCTGTTGGAGCTTCCTGTGTGACTAAGATGCTCTTTACTTTTCGCATCCTGTCCGTAGCAGTTTCGGTCATATCAGCACTAATCGGTTGGCTTAGTAGAAAAATACCTTCATCAAAACCAATAAAGGAATGATTTCGGATGCGCAAAGGTAGGAAAATAAATGAAAGAAATGGAAAGGCATTCGGCTCAATAATTTGAAATAGGTGATCAGTGTACCCGCTACAAATATTCCAGAGAGCATATAGATCAACATTTCAAAGTAATTACTCTGCTGAACTTTAAACATATAAAAGGTGATGCACAAAAAAGCAATCGCTGATACTGCCAACAGAACCATTCGAATAAAGTTGAAAAACTGGAAGTTGACCGTATCGCGAAACCCAAACAGTGTTGTTAGAATAGCAAGCCAAAGCAATTTCAAAATGAAAAGAAGAAAAATAATGGACGAGAGCCAAAACCATTGACCAAGCGCCTGAGAAGTAGAGTGTACTTGAAATCGCTGTGAGAGCCAAAATTGATTGCCTGCCAAACGAAATGCAATCAACAAAGTAAGAGCTAAGAAGAAACTACCAAATAAATAGATGAGCAGGTTGACACTGGATGCAATGCGCAGTGTGAACTTACTTTCGTCTTTATCTTGAAAAGAAAACAATTTATTCACACTCAG
The DNA here is from genome assembly GCA_013140555.1 of Cyclobacteriaceae bacterium. GTDB lineage: Bacteria > Bacteroidota > Bacteroidia > Cytophagales > Cyclobacteriaceae > ELB16-189. The sequence goes on from JABFSO010000257.1 coordinate 7,466, forward strand.
GTAATCTAATGTAAGGGCAGGATTGGTTCGCAAAAAAATGGCAAAGCATGCCACTAATATGATGGTGGCTATAATACAAAAATCCAAAAAGTAACTGTCTTTCCGTTTGAGCAATTCTAAATCTCGTTCAGGCAACTGGTTTGTTATGAATGTTTGCAGATGATGTAAACCCGCCTCGGAATAGACGCTGGCTAATAAAGGTGTCTTGAAAACGCGGATCAAACTATCCACAGGTATCTGTACATCTCCTTTCTTTTGAAGAACCAATTGATGATTGATATACAGACTAAACAAGTGGCGGGAGCGAATTTGCAAAACGCTTTGCTGATGATTAGTCGGCTGAATCCAAAAATAAATTGAGTTGACCAACTGATTGTGGTAGGGCTGATACTTGTCATCCTGATATACCATCCATTGAGGTTGAAGATCCCTAAGCACAGGCACCTGGTTCTCAGATTGTGCCTGACACCAGTTATTTAAAGAGACTATTAAATAAAAAGCTAAGATCTTCTTCACGATAAGGATTACGCGTTCAAAAATATCAGAATAGTATGGTATAACCGAAATCATTTGTCTTGTTTTACAACTTTCATTGATAATTATAATAAGCAGTGGCTGGCATTTACATTCATATTCCATTTTGTAAGCAAGCTTGTCATTATTGTGACTTCCATTTTTCTACCAGTCAATCACATCGAACGGCCATGTGTGTTGCTATTGCAAAAGAGCTGGCACTCGAGTCAAAATACCTTCAGGGTGAACAAATCTCTACTTTATATTGGGGCGGTGGCACACCTTCGTTGTTGACAGAGGCTGAGTTGCAAATCATTTTGGATTCGGTTTACAAGCACTTTTCCGTGGAAGAAAATCTGGAACAGACTTTAGAGGCCAATCCAGACGATCTTTCAAAAGAGAAACTAATTCTTCTCCGCAGTTTGGGTTTTAATCGACTCAGCATTGGAATTCAATCATTTGATGATGAAGTGCTAAAATTTTTCAACCGAGCACATTCAGCCAATGAAGCTTTGAATTGCGTTGAGCTAGCCCGAGATTCGGGATTCAACAACATCAGCATCGACTTAATCTATGCGATTCCGGGACAATCGTTGGACGATTGGAAGAAAACTATTGAACCTGCAGTGGCTCTTCAGCCGGAGCACATTTCGGCTTATTCTTTAACGATTGAAGAAAAAACCGTGTTTGGAAATTGGAACAAGAAAGGGAAATTGAAACCTGCCGAAGAGAATGATGCGGCACTTCATTTCACCACTTTGATGGATGTGCTAGAAAAGAATGGCTATGAACACTACGAAATCTCAAATTTCTGCAAACCGGGATTTTACTCTCGCCACAACAGCAGTTATTGGAAACAGACATACTACCTCGGTGTTGGGCCAAGTGCCCACTCTTATAATGGTGTGAGTCGACAAGCCAATGTGAGCAACAACAGCCTTTATCAGAAATCGATTGAGGCAGGCACAATACCTTCTGAAATTGAATTGCTGACGCGCGAAAATAAAATCAACGAATACATTTTTACTACACTACGCACTGCTTGGGGGTGTGATCTTTCCTACTTAAAAGAGAACTATGGTTACGATTTGGTTTCAAATGGAATAGTTCAAAAAATGAAAGATCAGGATTGGCTGATTCAGCATGGTACTATTCTCTTTCTTACTCGAAAGGGGAAACTATTGGCTGATCAAATAGCCGCTGATCTGTTTATTTCTGATTAGATGATTCGCTCCATTCAAATAGAAATTACTATTTTTCAGCCATGACGGAAGAAGAAAAACGAGTTTACATGCTTCTAAAGGCGGTGATTTATCACTACCACGGCTTGGATGAGCTCGAAAAAGTAGATTTGGAAGAAACAGCCAACCAATATGATGCGCATGAGCAATTGAAATGGGCGCTTGATTTTATCGCTAAAGATTACCTTACGTCTTTCGATCGGGCGCGCACTTATTTAAATGAGATTATTGGCGATTACACCAAAGTCAAGCGCATTGAGCTTATTAATATGGTGTGGCAGGCCAATAACCTGAAAGGATATGTAACTGAAATGGAGGCTACCGCCATGCTCAAGCTAGCGAAAGATTGGAGCGTGGAAAAAGAATTAATTGAAATGGTGCTGCGGTAGCAAATTCATATGCCCTACACAATTAAGTCATTGTTGGTTATCTTCTTCGTAGTTTTTGTCGCTTATAGAGTCTACCTCCATTTCAATCCAAAAAGAAATGAAGTCCTAGAAATGATTCGTACTATCAGCGATCAATCCTATTTGCAACCATATAATTTCAATTTCAACCAAGTTAGAGACAGTTTGGGTGTTCCATTGATTGAAAATGGGTGGGCAATTCTTCGGGCGGATTCGTCCGGAGGGATTTGGGGATTTAGCAACCGAATACGAGATGATAAACCATATCACTCAAAAAAAGAAGTCAAGTTGAGAAACCTTGTATTACTCAAAGAGATCGATTCTTATGAATGCATTCCGGATAGCTTAAATCATAAAGTGATTTACGAATTTGACTTTTCTAATAGAACCTGGAACTGCATATACGTAAAAGAAAAAAGCAATGCGATTTTGCCCGCCAAAGGAAAAAAAATACTATTGAAACAAGCCGATTCAATTATCAATCGATGGGGTCTTAACAGGCTTTCAGGTTCTTCCAAATAAAGATTGGTAATTAACTAGTCCGTGTGATCTTTATCTTGGTTTGATTGAGCGTTCTAGATATAAATTATAAACTCATCATATCTTTAAACTTGGCAGCTTGCCTGCGACTTACTTCTACTTTATCGCCTCCACGCAATCGCACCATCAACCCACCATTGAACCACGGCTCGATGCCTTCCACCCAGCTTAAATTAACAATGTGTTTGCGACTTGCTCTGAAGAAAGCACGTTCATCGAGTTTTTCATCCAATGCATTCAACGACTTGTGAATCATGGGGCGGTTGTTATCGAAGTAAACTTTGATATAGTTTCCGTCTGATTCAAACATGCGCACATTAGCGAGGCTCACAAACCAGCAGCGCTCACCATCTTTTACAAACACCTGATCTTCCAATCCTAATTTCTTCTCGCCTGAGCGGCCTTCTTTCATGCGCTCTTTATCCATCACCTTGTGTACCGCTTCGCTCAATCGCTCGGCCACAATTGGCTTCAACAAGTAATCCAACGCATTTACTTCAAATGCCTTGAGTGCGTGTTGATCATAAGCGGTGGTGAACACCACCATCGGAGCTGAGTCTAAGGACTCTAGCAATTGAAAGCCGGTTCGGCCCGGCATTTGAATATCTAAAAACAGTAAATCCGGATTGAGTTCTTCAATCATCTTCTCTGCTTCATCGGCATTCATGGCTTCGCCTACCACTTCAATGGAAGGATGCGCTTCCAACAACGTAAGCAATTCTTTTCGCGCCAAGCGCTCATCATCAATAACCAATGCTTTCATGTGTTTATATTTATTTTTTTATGGTCACATGGAATGGCTGGAATATCATTCCATTGAGTGTAACTGCGGTTAATTGCCATTTCATGTGTTTATCATTTTATGTTAAGGTCAGAAGGAATCGCCCGACTTTTCACGGTTACGTTGGCTGTAGTTCGTCTAAATGGCGATTTCATAGAGGTAGTAAAAAATTTAAGATGACTTCAGTTTTGTATAAGGGATTTGAATTTCAGTAAGTACAAAATTATTCTTTTCGTTGGTGATTCTAAAGCTCGCGACATCGCCATACAATAATTTCAGGCGCTGAATGGTGTTGTTTAAACCAAGCCCCTCACCTTTTGCATGTCCGTTTACGTATTGGCCACTGTTTTGGATACGAATGGTGAGGCCCACTTCGTCCACATACGTTGAAACCCGGATAAGTCCGCCTTCCTTTAACTTGGAGATGCCATGCTTTACACCATTCTCAACAAGAGTTTGAATCATGAGAGGTGGCACCATAAAATCATGCGAATCCGGATGAATGTCAAATTCCGTTTGAAGGCGTTCCTCAAATCGAATTCCTTCTAGGCCAAGGTAATCACGCACCATTCTCATTTCCTCATCAAATCGAGTGAGCCCACGTTTTTCCATGGTGAGTGAACTGCGTAAGATGCTAGACAATTGGTTGATCGCCTGTTTAGATTTCTGTGGATTCTCGTCTACTAATGCGCGAATGCTATTCAATGCATTGAAAATAAAATGAGGGTTGAGTTGCGACTTGAGGTTTTGTAGTTCGATCTCTTTAACAGACGCTTCGTATTTCAATGACTTATTGTAGCGCTCGAAATAATTGTAAATAAAATAGAGCACGGCCCATAAAAAAAAGATAAACGCATAGTAAACAGACAGTCCAAGGAACACATTAATATCCCAAGCCACTTCTTTACGAAACAAACCCAATGGAATTGAGATTGGAATACGAATCAAATAGAGTACTGCTCCTAACAAAAATACTCCTGCCACTACGCGCGGAATGAGCCTAGGGAATCCAAGGTCAAGCCAATTTCGCTTTAACATAAAACTTCTGAAGGCATGCGTTGCTAGCAAGCAAAGAAGTGCTTCGTATAAAAAAAATAAAATTCGCTGTGTGCTAACTCCTGCCGAAGACGAACTAAGGATTAAAGCGATGATCTGAACGATAGCATAAAATGACCAACCACCTATTTGCAGGCTCCAATACAATCGGTTTTTGTTGTTGATCATACCTGCAAAAGTAGGAATATAGCCAAGGGAAAAGAAAGGAAGTTATTTTAGCGGTAATCGAAAAACCTTCCAGTCAACAGAATTGCTACTCCAACTCTGGTCTCAAAAACTTACCCGTAAAGCTGGCCGGGTTGTTGGCTACTTGCTCGGGTGTTCCCTTCGCTACAATTCTTCCTCCACCTTGTCCGCCTTCAGGGCCTAAATCAATAATGTAGTCGGATGATTTGATGACATCCATATTGTGTTCAATCACCAAAACCGTATTGCCTTTATCCACGAGCTTCTGCAAAACATCGAGCAAATGACTGATATCCTGAAAATGCAAACCGGTAGTAGGTTCATCTAAAATATACAATGTCTTACCAGTGTCGCGTTTACTCAACTCAGTCGCCAGTTTTACGCGTTGTGCCTCGCCACCTGAAAGGGTTGTGGCGTGTTGCCCTAATGAAATATATCCCAAACCAACTTCACCCAGCGTTTGAATTTTACGCAAGATGCGTGGCTGATTTTCAAAAAATTGAACGGCCTCCTCCACCGTCATATCCAATACATCGGAAATGGATTTGCCTTTGAAACGTACCTCCAGTGTTTCGCGATTGTAACGCTTGCCCTTACATGTTTCGCAGGGCACATATACATCAGGCAAAAATTCCATTTCAATCAGGCGCAAGCCGGCACCTTCGCAGGTTTCGCATCGGCCACCTTTTACGTTGAATGAAAAACGTCCAGTTTTATATCCTCTGATTTTCGCTTCCGGCATTTGAGCGAACAAATCTCGGATGTCGGTGAACACACCCGTGTAAGTGGCTGGGTTTGATCTTGGCGTACGCCCAATGGGAGATTGATCTACTTCAATCACTTTATCAATCAACTTCAGTCCCTCTATTTTTTTGTATGGCAATGGCTCTTGGCGAGAATTGAAAAAATGTTGATTTAAAATCGGGAAGAGTGTTTCGTGAATTAAGGTTGATTTTCCACTGCCGGAAACACCTGTGATGCACGTAAATGTGCCCAACGTTATTTCAAGATCAACATTCTTTAAATTGTTTCCCGTAGCCCCCATCAGCGAAAGCTTCTCACCACTTCCCTTTCTTCGTTGCTTGGAATAATTGATTCCGATTTTTCCACTCAGGTATTTAGCGGTGGTGCTATCGATTTTCAAAAATGTCTTCGGATCGCCTTCTGCTACAATATGTCCACCATGACGCCCCGCACCAGGGCCCACATCAATAATATAATCTGCTTCCAGCATCATCTCTTTGTCGTGTTCTACCACGATCACCGAGTTGCCCAAATCGCGCAAGTCTTTCAGTGCTTTGATCAACTTCGAATTATCGCGGGCATGTAGGCCAATGCTAGGCTCATCTAAAATATACAATACGCCTACTAACTGTGTTCCGATTTGTGTGGCTAGACGAATGCGTTGCGCTTCGCCTCCACTCAATGTGCGCAGCGGACGATTGAGATGAAGATAGTCTAAACCTACATCCAGTAAAAAGCCAATGCGCTTGCGAATTTCCTTCAGCACTTCGGCTGCAATTACTTTTTGTTTTTCGTTGAGACGACTTTCGAGGCCATCGAACCATTTTTTCAATGCATCGATATTGAGATCGGCCAGTTGTGCAATATTCTTCTGATCAATTTTAAAATGCAGCGACTCTTTTTTCAGACGTGCTCCGTGGCACTCCGGACACACTTTAGTGATCGTAAAATCATCTACCCATTTTTTGATGGCATCAGAACCTTCGTCTTTTTGCTTTTGCAAGAAGTTGACAATGCCTTCAAACTTCGTGTTCCACTCTGTGCCTGGATATTTCACGGAAGCTACCGCTACCGGTTCGTCATCGCCATAGAGCAAAACTTTTAAAGCTTCTTTCGGAATATCTTTAATCGGTGTGGTAAGTGTGAGTTTGTAACGCTTAAGGATGGCTTCAATCTTTTTGAAAATCCAGATATCGCGGTATTCGCCCAAAGGCAAAATGCCACCGCGGCTAATACTTAGTTTTTTATCTGGGATCACGGACTCTTCCGTAATCTCTTCAATCTGACCTAAACCTGTGCACGTAGGACAAGCGCCATAGGGTGAGTTGAATGAAAAATTATTGGGTGCGGGTTCATCGTATGACAGGCCGGTTTTGGGATCCATCAAAAACTTGGAGAAGTGATTCACTTTTCCGTTTTCTTCTTGCACCATGATAACACCCTTTCCTTCTTTCAAAGCCGTGTTTACCGATTGGCCGATGCGGTAGCGATCGGCTGCTGTGGGCACAATGCGATCGATGACAATTTCAATATCATGGATTTTGAAACGATCGACTTGCATTTTTGCTGTGATGTCCATCACTTCGCCATCGACCCGCACTTTGGAGTATCCTTGTTTTCGAATCTGGACGAAGAGCTCCCGATAGTGGCCTTTCCTGCCCTTGATGACAGGTGCCAGCACGACCAGCTTTTTGCCGGTGTAATTATGGATGATGGCATCTAAAATTTGCTCCTCGCTTTGGCGCACCATTTTATCGCCATTGATGTACGAAAAGGCTTCGCCCGCCCGGGCGAAAAGAAGTCGCATGAAATCGTAAATTTCAGTGACGGTGCCCACCGTAGAACGAGGATTGCGCGAGGTCGTTTTTTGTTCAATGGAAATAACGGGGCTCAGGCCGTTGATTTTGTCAACATCGGGCCGTTCGAGGTTGCCGATGAAGCTGCGGGCGTAGGCCGAGAAGCTTTCCATGTATCTGCGCTGGCCTTCCGCATAGATTGTATCGAATGCTAAAGATGATTTTCCGCTTCCGCTAATGCCGGTGAGGACAACGAGCTTGTTGCGCGGAAAGGAAACGCTGATGTTTTTGAGGTTGTGCTCGCGGGCACCGATGATTTCAATATAATCGTGACCGGAAAGATCTTTACTTTTTTTAGCTGCAGCAGTATTGGACATGAATTGGGTTTCAGACTAGCCTAACTACAAAAGTGAGGCTAAGAATGTTGCGGTGCAAAGATATTTTTTTTGAGTTGGCGGGTATTTTGTCAAAAAACAAAATCCTCATTCAAAAAAACTATGACTTCATCCATTCATACGCCTGATAATGATCGCCATTCATACCCAAGCGCGTGTACACTTCCTTCGCTGCGAGGTTGGTTTTATCAACATACAGACGAATGCCGCGCAGATCCGGATCGGCTTCTACCATTTGCTGAATGTGCAAATACAATTTTTTATAAACGCCTTTACCGCGGTGTGCGCCATTGATATAAACGGATTGAATCCAGATGACCGTGCCGCATCGCCAATCGCTCCATTCATAAGTAGTCATGAGGCAACCAATCACGGCTTCATTTTCTTCGGCCACATAATAGCGGCCTTTGGTAGAATCCTTGAGCAAGCGCTTAACGCCTTGAGTAAGTGTAGCAATATCCAATGTCAGGTTTTCGGTTTCCAAGGCCATCTTCAATTGAAAGTCGATGAGGGAGGTAATGTCTTTTTCCGTGGCTTCGCGTATCGTTATCTGCATTTTATTTCAAGTAAAATTTCAAAAATTAAAGTGCTTGTTGAATATCTCTTATTAAGTCATCGGCTTCTTCAATTCCTACCGACAAGCGCAGTAGTTTATCCGAAATACCAACTTTAGCTCGTTCTGCAGCACTCAGTTTGGCATGCGATGTTTTGACAGGAGAGGTAATGGTCGATTCGACTCCGCCCAAGCTTACTGCCTTTCTGATTAATTTTAATTTCTTCAAAAAACGATCGGGGTTTCCCTTCACTTCAAATGAAAGCATGCCGCCAAATCCGCCCGTCATCTGCTTCTTCGCCACTTTGTGCAGCGCATGATCTTTCAGACCAGGGTAAAACACACGCGCTATTTTTGATTCTGACTGAAGGAAATTCGCCAAGGCCATCGCATTTTTATTTTGCTGCTTTACACGAAGAACGATAGTTTTCAAGCTGCGTTCCACCAGATAACTGGTTTGCGCATCTAAACTGCCGCCAAAGTGCATCGCACTGGCTCTAATCTTTTCCACTAGTTTTTTAGAAGTCACTACTGCTCCGCAGCATAGGTCGCTGTGACCACCAATGTATTTCGTGCCACTGTGTGTAACAATGTCTATTCCAAAATCGATTGGATTTTGGTTGACCGGAGAAGCAAATGTGTTGTCGATGATGGTGGTGATTGAATACTTACGAGCCAGTTTCGCAACGGCCGCAATGTCTGTAATTTTTAGTAATGGATTGGAAGGCGTTTCGATGTAAATAACTTTCGTGTTTTTTTGAATGGCTTTTTCAAAGGCAGTTAAGTCATCGGCATCTACCATGGAATAACTGATTCCGTAACGATTGAGCTCATTCAAAGCGGCATGGTGCGTGCCTCCATATAAATCATTTTGAAACAAAATATGATCGCCTTGCTTCAACATGGCAAACATGGAAGTCATGATGGCCGCCATACCTGAGCTGAACAGCAAACCATCCTGACCGTTTTCTAAAGCTGCGAGCTTTTGAACTACCGCTTTTTGATTGGGTGTATTAAAATAGCGTGGGTAGCGTATCTCCGTTTCATAATCATAGGCAGAAGAAGTGTAAATTGGGTTAACCACTCCTCCATAAAGCGGATCGCCTACCGAACCCACATGCACACTTTGTGTTAATTTTGACTTGCTCATTTATCTTTTGGTTGAACCATCATCAAAGATAATGGACACGAATCTATTACTGCATGAAATATAATCAAATCATAACATAACAGTGGCAAGCGGAAAGGTTTGCAATTACTTGTTTGTAAATTGGTATACTTTTACTTTGTTGAAAAAATTTACAATCCCGTAAGGAGTGTAACGTTTTTAAAAATATTTTCATTTTATTGTAGTTTCAGATATTCATGCGGCAGATAAGTCTCTCAACATCCTTAAGAACCTCGCAATACTGGTCGCGCCTGGTTGGCGTCCGATGGCAATTCATCATATCGATACTCGTTTTTTGGGCGGCTACCATCTGGTTAAAAAATGAATATGGCCAAGACGATTCGAATCTATGGCTGGTGATGCAGCTCTTTCTGCAACTGTTGAAGTGGACTTTAGTCGGGATTGTTATTTTAAGCCTTTTGTCAGTTTTAGCCACCTGGGCTCATTTTATGTGGGCAATAAAAAATAAATCCATTTCCCTTCAGGTAAAATTTGGAGATGGTCAAAAAGCGGAAGCAGGGTTGGTGCCTCTGCATGTGCAGGTGATCGGTTTTGTGCTTCGTCCTCTGCTAGGCACGATTCGGGCACAGTTACTCTTTGCGGGCAACCGACTTTCGGATGTAATTGTATTGGACGGTAGCGTTCGTCAGCCGCGGCAACTTTGGCGCAAAGGTATTCGCGGAGGCGGTACCTCGTTGCTGCATGATCGTGGTATCTATGATGTGGAGAAAGTGCTGTTTTCATTTTGTGACATGTTGGGATTGGTCGCACTACCATATCAGGTTTCCTACACACAGCAACTGTACACGTTACCCCTTCCGCAAAAGGAGCAACGCATCAGATCAAATCCAAACGCGACTGAAGAACAAAAGCATCGTATCGAAATTCCAAAACGAGTAGAGGGCGAGCATGTAAATTATAAGGAGTTTGAAACGGGTGATAACATTCAGCGCATTGTTTGGAAAATTTATGCAAAGAGTGGACAGTTGGTAGTTCGTATTCCCGAAATAAAAGACCCTTACGCTTCGCATCTGTATTTTTATGCCAGCTTTTATAATGGTCTTTCTAAAGAGATGGGAGTTTTTGAGCGTGAATTACTCAATGTTTATAAAGATCAGGTGAGAAACGTGTTTGAATCGTTGAAGAAAAATGATTATGAAATTCGCATGCCGTTGGATCAGGAGATACCTCGACTCAGTGGTGTGAGTGAAAAGAAAAATGAACTGTTTCAGATTACAGCTTCCACGTGGCAACAACAATTGGTGCCATCACAATTTATTATGTTTAACAAAGCGGCTTTTGTCTGCTTCTCCTCTTTAACACCGGTTGCGGAAATTGAAAGTTGCATCAAAAAGCTACCGGATTGGTTGCCTGTGGTGGTCGTAAAACTTTCAGAAACGATTCCATCGCCTTTTCAATTTTCTGTAAAAGATGTTTTCTTTAAGCCGGAGGAAACGCCTGCCGACAAGCTCAAGCAACCGTGGATTTTTTCTTCTTTGCGAAAAGAATTGATAAAGAACGAAAAAGAAATAGGCGACCTACTCAAGCGCAGAGGAAACAGTTGGCTTACCACTAGAATTGAATTTGAAAAATGAAGTATACATCTCCACAAGATCGCATTCAACAACTACTCATTCGGTGGGTTTTGGTTTTGGTGCCTACTTTATTGATTGGCTATATCAC
>JABFSO010000295.1 GCA_013140555.1 Cyclobacteriaceae bacterium
TCGCAATAATACTCGGCCTGCTTTGTCAATCAGTCCATATTTTCCATCCAAGCGTGCAATCAACGGTTTACTCGAACCACTAAAAGTTAGTTGTGAGTACCATTGTGGTGAAATGAGTTCGACTTGCGGGCTAACCAAATTATAGAGAGATTCTTTACGTACAATAAGCATATCCAAACCATAGAGGGTCACATCATCCCAAGTCAATTCTACATTATCAGACAGAGACATCAGGCTCATGATTCCATGCTTTCCTTCTCGGCTAACTACCACATTGAAGTCTCCAAATCGCTTGATTTGATTAAAAACAAAAGGAAGCAAAATTTTGTTAGAAGAATCAATGATTCCATATTGACCATTTTTTGAAACGGTAAATAGAACCCGATCCATTCTAGGTAAGTAATTCATTGACTCATAAATACACGGGATAACAAGCTCACCTCGAGTGTCAAATGCGCCATAGTATCCATTGATGCTTACAATTGCTATGTTATTTTGAATAGAAACGTCATCTATAAAATTAAAAACAAATGGGGTTATGAGCGTTTTCGTTGAGATTCTTAGCAACCCAAACAAGGTTTCGTTTACACGTTTTTGATAAACTGTTACAACATCTTCTGACCATCTTTTACCTATCGATATTGTCCCAAATTCGTTGGTTAAACTTCCAAGAAGATTTAGCTTATCATCATTGAAATAATTTTCTATTCGAGGACTATCCTTGGCTTTATCTAGTTCAATATATTGTTTCTCCTTTTTTCGTTTCTGTTGCCCTAAAGATTCAGTGGAGGATAGGAGAGTAAATGCAATAAGTAGAACAAAAGCAAATGTGTGTTGCACGATATTATTACGTTATGTTTTAATATAAAGAACCTTAAAAATCACGAGAAACACAAAATCCAATGCTCATAGATCTTTTACAAATCCGCCCCTCCTATAGGTAGTTTGTGTCGTCTAAATGGCTGTTCTTCGCTTGTACATTACAATGAAGCCAAAGTTAGCCTATCTTGCTCTCGTCAGTTTTCATTATGCTATGTGGGTGTGCAAGCGCAAAATTTGTGCGCGGGTTTTTATCCCAGGTCTATTTGTGATACAATTTGTTTATTTCTTAATTTGAGTATTTAAGTAGAGACCATCAAAAGGCACAAATGAGCTAGGCAATTTTGGATGATGAATAGAGTAGGCATATTTGCAGGTGTATGCCCTGAATTGCAAGTTTAATACAATGGTGAAAAACCTGCAGGCTATTGCTTTCTAAATAGAATTAAATGATAGAAAAATTCGGAGTAAAAAGTAGCGATGGTAAAATCCTAATTTCTCATCTAGGTCTAGAGACCAATATGTATAACAATAGAGAAGATGAAGTTTCTACCAACTTTTTTAATTCGAAAGGAAATGGCGTTCGCTGGATAAATGATGAAAAGGAAGTGGCCATCTTTCCAAGCTCAGGACGTATTATAGCGTACCCAACACCTGATTTTACTTTTGTAGTTGTAATTTATCATCCGATGGACAATCCTGATTTCGCTGCACCAAATAATGCAGTAATTTATAATAAGGATGGAAGTATCCATCATAGAATGAAGCAACAGAAATTGGTATCTGATTTAGCTAAAAAGCATTTGAAAGACTATTCTGAACTTTTCGAAAGCGTATATTGGGCTCATGATAAAAACGGAAATGTTGTTATGGCTGTAGAGGTTGGATTTAATAGGGATTTATACGAATGCAGAATAGTAGATACGAACACGGGAGAACTTCTTCAATTATTAAATTTTGGAGCCACTTAAATTGGAAATCACTTCGGAACTAGATAGGGTAAGAAGAGAGGAGGTCACAAAAAGAAGATTAAGAGGATATTATGTTAAAGAGCTTATAGTTTAAAGAGTACGAGCGAATGTCAAGAATTGCTAAAATAATAGTAACAAACTTTGCAATGGCGTATGTGCTTAGCACGATTATATCTGTTATTCTTTTAGTATCTAACCTGAAATACCTCATGGGGCTAATTATAGCCGGTAATTTTTTTATCACGGTGGCATTGACGTTGTCATCACTAACGATTTTCTTTAACATTAGAAAAACTGTTTCTGCAAGCACGATTTTGTCATTCTTAAGTTTTTTTCTTTTCCCTATAGCGGTTTCAATCAGTTTGTATTTTGAAGCAGATTCATCTGTTGATAGAAAATTATACTTAGTAAACCTGATTGTATTTAATTTAGTGTTGCTATTGTCTTTTTTACGATTTAGAAAAAACGGTTGTCAATCGTAAAGCAAAGCTTGGATTAGATCACTTTTAGATGTTCAGCGAGTGTTAATTCTATTCCGGTAAAACCAGCCATCTTTGCTTTCAGCTTTTCTGAAATAAAGATGGTTTTGTTTAGTGGGTGAACAAAAAGATCAAAATTCGGATTGAGAAAGGTATATTCATAGTTGTGAATCATTTTAATAAAACCCAATTCTCCCTGTTTTGAATGCAAGTCATTCAAATTACTTATTTGTATTTCACCTAAATCTTTACTCGCGCGTTTTATTTTGAATTTACTTTTTTTGAAGTCCAGATATTTTATTCCGTCAGGCCAAACGAAATGCAACCAGTAGTACGGTTCAAATTTGTCTTTATTGACTTCAATCGTAGCATTACAATATTTATGAGGGACAAGGTTCTCTGCTTCTAGCATCTTTTTTAATTTTTCGCTAACCAATAAGCCGCATGCGCTGATCGCACCTTGTGCTATCACATCACAGACCTTGGCACCTTTGGTAAGTTTGAATCGAATATCAGGATTGAAATCAGGAAACTCATGAAAACTTAGTTTATGCACTGAACTAGACGCATTGAAATCATAATCGGGATAACTTTCTACAGCAGGATACGCATTGCCAGTTTCATCGGTGCCGACAGCAGGCTTAATAATGTAGTACATGAGAAATCTAACGCGCTAAATTTTTCCGAACTTTGATTTTACGCCTAAATACATCCCGCGGCAATGATCGTAATGCTTCGAAATTTCATTTGATACTTCTGCGCCAGATAGGGGTTCAATATAGAATATAATCACCACAACATCTGAAAAAATTAATGATCTCAATCTAGGCTTGTAACCTTGACATATGTAAGTGGTTCATACTCTAATCCCGTTAGAGATGATAATTGAAATTTCAATTTTTCGGATATAAAGATGTCAGTTTTGAAAGGAACAATCATCAAGTCATAAGATGGTTGCTCCTTTAACCTTAGCTTTTCAAAACCGATCATAAATCTACTGCCAATTTCTGATTTAGTTTTTACGAAATCGGCTTCACTGTTGATTTTTAAGTATCCTAGATTGTTTGAAAATTTTTGTTTGTAAAAAACAGAATTAGGAAAGTCAATTATCTTTTTTCCGTCATCCCATACTAAATGCAGCCAGTAGTATGGATGCAAGGTTCCTTTGGCTTCAATTGTGGCTGGATAGAATTTATGGGGTATGATGTTAGCTTTTTCGAATATATCCTTAAGTTTTTCACTGATTAAAAAACCGTTGGCATTGATAGTAGCTTGTCCCATCATATCACAGACATTGGCACCTTTGGCAAGTTTGAATCGAATATCAGGATTGAAATCAGGAAACTCATGAAAACTTAGTTTATGCACTGAACTAGGCGCATTGAAATCATAATCGGGATAACTTTCTACAGCAGGATACGCATTGCCAGTTTCTTCAGTGCCGACAGCAGGTTTAAGAATGTAGTACATGCGAAATCTAATGCGCTAAATTTTTCTGAGCTTTGACTTTAAGCAGAAATACATCACGCGGCCATGATCGTAATGATATTTATAGCCTAAAAGCCTATTAATGCCTTAAATCGTTTCTTGCTCAAAAATACGTGAATAAAAGAAAGCAAAAAATATGGCCTTTGTTGGGTTCCTACGTGTCCGCACGAACCAAGCGGTAAGCCTCCTTGCAGTTATATGTTACTTTCCAAAAAACGGGCACTAGTTACTCGCTTGTAACTCTCCAATTTTCGCTAACGCCTTTTAAGCTTACCAAATTGAATACTTTGCAATAGCACTAGTAAATAGTAATTTTAACTAGGTTCACGGGTAAGGTTTTTTATAGGATATGTTGTTGTATTTGTAGATAGGGTAACTTGTATGAAAGTTCAAGAAGTCAAAATAATCAAAAGGAAGACCAGTGATGAAGGCCAAGTGCACTTATAGATCTCCGCTAGGAGCAGAGGTAGACGATCCTGATGAAGATTTCTTTAAAAAGATAATCTATAACTATGATCAAAATTACTGGTCCAAAGAAACGACTGGTGATTCAGCAATTGTAGTACGAGAAGATAATCGGGATTTGATATTGGTTTTTTTCTATGATCACCCGCATGGTTTTTTCCTTTATTATGATGTTAAATTTGTGCCGCTAACTAAAAACACCCCTTTAAAGGACACAGCCGTAATTAAACATTTCATTGGTTCAGAGCCGATGCTTGTTCCTGCTATTTGCTATCGATCACGAGAAGAGTCTTGGGAAATTATATCGGAATTTATTGATAATCATACTAAGTGTGACAAATTCAAG